>NZ_JBAMDC010000415.1:0-5523 GCF_036961605.1 Streptomyces sp. KLMMK | reverse complement strand
CACGGCCGCGGTCACCGCCGCGGTCACGGTCACCGCCACGACCGCCGCGGGCGCCGCGGCCGCCGGTCTCGCCGAGGTCCTCGATCTCCTCCGCCGCGAGCCCGGCACGGGTCCGCTCGGAGCGCGGCAGTATGCCCTTCGTACCGGCGGGGATGCCCAGCACCTCGTACAGGTGCGGAGAGGTGGAGTACGTCTCCTCCGGGTCGTCGAACGGCAGCTCGAGCGCCTTGTTGATGAGCTTCCAGCGCGGGATGTCGTCCCAGTCGACCAGGGTGACGGCCGTGCCCGACTTGCCCGCGCGGCCGGTGCGGCCGATGCGGTGCAGGTAGGTCTTCTCGTCCTCGGGGGACTGGTAGTTGATGACGTGGGTGACGTCGTCGACGTCGATGCCGCGGGCGGCGACGTCGGTGCAGACCAGGACGTCGACCTTGCCGTTGCGGAAGGCGCGCAGCGCCTGCTCGCGGGCGCCCTGGCCGAGGTCGCCGTGGACCGCGCCGGAGGCGAAGCCGCGGCGGACGAGCTGGTCGGCGATGTCCGCGGCGGTGCGCTTGGTGCGGCAGAAGATCATCGCGCGGTTGCGGCCCTCGGCCTGCAGGATGCGGGCGACCATCTCCGGCTTGTCCATGTTGTGGGCGCGGAAGATGTGCTGCGCGATGTTGGCGTGCGTCTGGCCCTCGTCGTCCGGCGAGGTGGCGCGGATGTGCGTGGGCTGGGACATGTAGCGCCGCGCCAGGGAGATGACCGCGCCCGGCATGGTGGCCGAGAAGAGCATGGTCTGACGCTTGGCCGGGAGCATCGTGATGATGCGCTCGACGTCCGGCAGGAAGCCGAGGTCGAGCATCTCGTCGGCCTCGTCCAGGACGAGGGCCTTGACGTGCGCGAGGCTGAGCTTCTTCTGGCCGGCGAGGTCGAGCAGGCGGCCGGGGGTACCGACGATGACGTCGACGCCCTTCTTGAGGGCCTCGACCTGCGGCTCGTAGGCACGGCCGCCGTAGATCGCCTGGACGCGCACGTTGCGCACCTTGCCGGCGGTCAGGAGGTCGTTGGTGACCTGCTGGCACAGCTCACGGGTGGGGACGACGACGAGCGCCTGCGGGGCGTCGGTCAGCTGCTCGGGGCGGGCCCGGCCGGCCTCGACGTCCGCGGGGACGACGACGCGCTCCAGGAGGGGCAGGCCGAAGCCCAGCGTCTTGCCGGTGCCGGTCTTGGCCTGGCCGATGACGTCGGAGCCCGAGAGGGCGACCGGGAGCGTCATCTCCTGGATCGGAAAGGGGTGCACGATGCCGACGGCTTCGAGCGCTTCGGCAATCTCGGGGAGGATTCCCAGATCTCGGAAAGTCGAGGGGTTCGAAGGAGTGGACAGGATCTTGCCTCTTCTGTGAGACGCGGCGGCGCTGGGCGGCGAAGGGGGTCGTACAAGGTCGTACGGACCGCGCCGGGGTACTGTCCGGCCTGGGGACGCCGGATGGCGCGGGACCACTGCCTTCGCTCGAGCACACGTGCCGCGAGCGGATCCCTCCTGGTGCACACGTCTCGTGTGCGCCGCGCGGAGGGCGGTCGGTTTTGGAAGCCGATCGGGCCACCGACCGGGCATCCGCTGGAGGTCCAGGGGCTGGGGCGAGCGAGGCCCCCGGAAGACACAGCATGGGACTGCCTGCCGACACACTCGACAGGCGCATTACCACTGTACCCCGGAAAGGCGCATGTGTGTCCGGACAATCCTTCGGACAGATCCGGATGAAGTAGCTGACCTGGGCCTTCACCGGGTTGCGAAGCGGGCTATTGTGCGCTCCATGGAGACGTCCGACAACGCTGAGAACGCCAACGAGCCCGCCGAGGCGCTCACCGGGATCGCCGCCCAGGACTGGGCTCAGGCATCCGCCGACCCGCAGTACCGCGCGGCGGTCGTGGACCTGCTGGGCGCGCTCGCCTACGGCGAGCTGGCCGCCTTCGAGCGCCTCGCCGAGGACGCGAAGCTGGCCCCGACGCTGGACGACAAGGCAGAGCTGGCGAAGATGGCCGCGGCGGAGTTCGGCCACTTCCAGCGGCTGCGCGACCGGCTGGCCGCGATCGACGCGGAGCCCACCGGCGCCATGGAGCCCTTCGCGGCCGCGCTGGACGAGTTCCACCGCCAGACCGCTCCGTCCGACTGGCTGGAGGGCCTGGTCAAGGCCTACGTGGGCGACTCGATCGCCAGTGACTTCTACCGCGAGGTGGCGGCCCGGCTGGACTCCGACACCCGCGCCCTGGTGCTGACCGTGCTGGACGACACCGGACACGCGACCTTCGCGGTCGAGAAGGTGCGCGCCGCGATCGAGGCCGAGCCGCGCGTGGGCGGCCGCCTCGCGCTGTGGGCGCGCCGTCTGATGGGCGAGGCGCTCTCGCAGGCGCAGCGCGTGGTCGCCGACCGCGACGCGCTCTCCACGATGCTGGTGGGCGGCGTGGCCGACGGCTTCGACCTCGCGGAGGTCGGGAAGATGTTCTCCCGGATCACCGAGGCGCACACCAAGCGCATGGCCGCGCTGGGCCTGGCGGCCTGACGCTTCCGGCCCGGGCTCCGGCCCGGGCCGCTCCGGCCCTCTTCAGGCCGTGGCTGATCGGCGGGCCCGGTCCCCCTGGCGCAGCAGCAGGGACAGCAGGGCCACGGCCACTCCCAGTGACACCGCCAGCGTGGCAGGCGTGTGGCCGGGGCCGAGCACCGAGTGGGCGAGCAGGGCGCCGAAGAGCGCCGCGACGGGACCGGTGGCCAGCGTCAGGGGCCGGGAGCGGAACTGCCCGTACCGCTCGGGCAGCCAGCGCAGGGCGCCGTAGGAGACGGCGAGTCCGATGAGGACCGAGCCGAGCGCTTCCCACAAGATCATGGTCACTTCCCTCCCGTGCCGGGGCGAGGAGCGGGTGCAAACCGGTCGAAGCCGTACTACCCCTCGGGGATGCGCGGCAACCCTCGTCCGTTCTGCACCGGGGTGCACCCGTAAAGACAACGGCGGGGCCCCGGTGATTCCTCACCGGGGCCCCGCCGTGCGAAGCCTCTGCAGCCTCCGAAGCGCGGGCTCAGAGCGCGCCGAAACCGACCTTGCGGGTCGCGGGCTCGCCGATCTCCACGTAGGCCAGGCGCTCGGACGGGACCAGGACCTTGCGGCCGCGGCTGTCCTCCAGGCTGAGCAGCGGTGCCTTGCCGGCCAGCGCGTCGGAGATCGCCCGCTCGACCTCCTCGGCACTCTGCGTGCTCTCGATGACGATCTCGCGCGGCGCGTGCTGCACGCCGATCTTGACCTCCACGGCTTATGTCCCTCCGAAGGTGTGGGTATTCGTCCACACATTAGCCGGTCGGGCGCCGGGTCAGCCCTGCTCGGGGGCGTTCTTCGGGAAGCCTGCGATGCCGCGCCACGCGAGCGAGGTCAGCAGCTGGACGGCGGTCGCGCGGGGCACCGTGCTCTCACTGGAGAGCCAGTAGCGGGCGACCACCTGGGAGACGCCGCCGAGGCCCACGGCCAGCAGCATCGCCTCGTCCTTCGACAGGCCCGTGTCCTCGGCGATGACGTCGCTGATCGCCTCGGCGCACTGCAGCGAGACCTTGTCGACGCGCTCGCGCACGGCCGGCTCGTTGGTCAGGTCGGACTCGAAGACCAGGCGGAAGGCGCCGCCCTCGTCCTCCACGTAGGCGAAGTAGGCGTCCATGGTGGCCGCGACGCGCAGCTTGTTGTCGGACGTGGAGGCCAGCGCGGTGCGCACCGCGTGCAGCAGGTTCTCGCAGTGCTGGTCCAGCAGGGCCAGGTAGAGGTCGAGCTTGCCGGGGAAGTGCTGGTAAAGGACCGGCTTGCTGACCCCGGCCCGCTCGGCGATGTCGTCCATCGCCGCCGCGTGGTACCCCTGTGCGACGAAGACTTCCTGGGCTGCGCCCAGCAGCTGGTTGCGTCGGGCTCGGCGCGGCAGGCGCGTGCCCCGCGGCCGCGCCTCGGTCTGCTCGATGGCTGTCACGCCGCCTCCCATGATCGTTCACTGCGCGGTGTGCACCGCGTCCGCCATCGTACTTTTGGGTAACCCGGGCGTGCGTGGTCGGAGCGGAGAATTTCACGGACCGGACGCTGTGGGAAGTTGACAAAATCCTGACAATTGGCGCAGGTCAGCCCATGCCCCCGCGGTCATCCCCGATCAGCGGTAGTCGTCCTCGTCCAGGTCCACGACACGCGCCTGCTCGGCGGCGTCGGCCACATTGGCCGCGGCGGGGTCCAGGAGGGCGAGCGGGTCGTCGCGGTGCTGAGCGAGGTCGGCGTGCTGCTCCGCGGCGTCGGCTTCCGGGGTCTCGGCGTCGAACTCCGTCACGTCGGCGTCCTCCTCGTCGAAGTCTTCGAACGTCTCGGGGTCGCTCGGGTCGACAGGCATGCGGAACCTCTTTCCGGTATCCGGGATGTGCGCCCTCGTACTCCTTGCGGTCGAGCCTAGGAGACAAGGCCCCGTGCCGCCAGGTGATCTGTGACGCCCGCCACAACAGGCCCGGCGTGATCGTCTCGTAACATTGCCCGCATGTCTTCGACCGAGTCACCGGATGCCCGCACCGTTCCCGTGGTGCCTCCCGGTCGGCCCTCGCGCGTCAGCGAGGGCGAGGAGGTCCGTACGGTGACGCTGCCCGGCGTCACGCTGGCGGTGCGCTCCCGCCCGCCCCGGACCGAGGGGCTGCCGCCCGCGCTGTGCATCCACGGCCTCGGCGGCTCCTCGCAGAACTGGTCCGCGCTCATGGAGCTGCTCGCCGGCGACACCGCCTGCGAGGCGCTCGACCTGCCCGGCTTCGGCGACTCCCCGCCCCCGGACGACGGCGACTACTCGATCACCGGCTTCGCCCGCGTGGTCATCCGCTACCTCGACGCGAGCGCCCGCGGCCCCGTGCACCTCGTCGGCAACTCCATGGGCGGCGCCATAGCGACCCGCGTGGCCGCCGTCCGCCCGGACCTCGTCCGCACGCTCACCCTGATCTCGCCCGCGCTGCCCGAGCTGCGCCCGCAGCGCACGGCGGTGCCCACGGCGCTGCTCGCGGTGCCCGGCGTGGCCCCCCTCTTCGCCCGGATGACGAAGGAGTGGACGCCCGAGCGGCGTACGCGTGACGTCCTCGCGCTCTGTTACGGAGACCCCGGACGAGTGACATCCGAGGGCTTCGCCCTGGCCGCCGCCGAGTACGAGCGGCGCCTGGAGCTCCCCTACTTCTGGGACGTCATGGCCCGCTCCGCACGCGGAGTGGTCGACGCATACACCCTTGGGGGCCAGCATTCGCTGTGGCGGCAGGCGGAGCGCGTCCTTGCCCCTACTCTTCTGGTCTACGGAATGCGCGACCAGCTCGTCTCCATCCGGATGGCCCGCCGTGCCGGCAGGACTTTCCGCGACTCGCGGTTGCTGACACTGGTGGAATCAGGACATGTCGCCATGATGGAGGACCCGGACGCGGTGGCTCGTGCCTTCCGCGACCTCCTCGCGGACCACGCCACTGCCGATCGGAGCGCCTCGCCTCGTGGGTAAACACAGCGCACGCGC
>NZ_JBAMDC010000414.1:0-5540 GCF_036961605.1 Streptomyces sp. KLMMK | reverse complement strand
AGCGGACCGGCCGACGAGGAGGCGCTGGCCGCGGTGAAGCGGGCGCACTACTGCTGGCAGCACAGCGGCGACGGGGCGGTCCGCCTCGCCCCCGCTCTGCTCGCGCTGTGGGAGCGGATTCCCGGGGGAGAGGGCGCGGCCGAGCACATCCGGGCGCACCTGCAGGAAGCGGAGGAGCCCTGGCCCGGGGTGGCGCGCTGAAGCCTCGTCAGGCGCCGTGGCTCTCCGGTACGGCGGCGAGGGGCTGCGCCCGCCCACGGCCTCACGCCGCCGGGAGCCCAGGCCGGGAGGTCAAGCCGGGAGCTTGTAGAGCCGCCGCGCGGTCTCCGATCCGATCAGCCCGGCGATCCGGGGCACCTCGGCCGCGGGCCACGCGCCCTCGCCGGCCCACGACTCCGTCAACTGCCCCAGTGCCCGCGTGAACAGGCGCGTGCCGACGACGTACAGCTCCGGCAGCCCGTAGGCGTCGGTGGAGAACATGACCTTCCCGAACGGGGCGAGCTCCAGCACCTCCGCGAGGACGGCCGTGGCGCGCGCCCCGGTGTAGGAGAGGGTCAGCCCGACATCGGCGTAGACGTGCGGGAACACCTGGGCCAGGTAGGCCGCGTTGCGGTGGTACGGGTAGGCGTGCAGCAGGACCAGCGGGCAGCCCGTCGGGCGCACCGCCTTGATGAAGTCGGTGAGGAGCGCCGGGTCGCTGCGGTGCAGGCGAAGGTCGGGGTCGCCGAAGCCGGTGTGGATCTGCAGGGGCAGCGCGGTCGCGGCCGCCGTCCACAGCAGGTGGCGCAGGAGCACGGGGTCGTGGAGGCGGCCGCCGGGCTCGCGCGCGGCCAGCCAGCCGTCCGTGGCGGCCCGCAGCTCCCCGGGGCCCGGCGGCGCCGGATCGAAGTCGAGTCCGTGGCGGTAGGCGGCCACCGACTTGAAGCCCACGGCGTCTCGGGCCGCCGCGTGCACCGCCTCCCGCAGGCCGTCGAGGAACTCCCGGCCGGTGCCCGCCTTGTCCGCCGTGTGCTCGGCGAGGGTCTCCAGCCGCACGATCTCGTGGGCGCGCCCTCCGCCCGCGCGGGCGAGCTCGTGGTGGGTGGTGAGGTCGTCGGCCAGGCCGGTGTCGACGACGTAGTCGGTGATTCCGGTGGCGCCGAGCAGCCGCCGGTTCACCTCGTCCGCGCCCAGCTCGGCGCGCCGGGCCAGGTAGTCGGCGGGCGGGCAGTGGGCCGGGAGGCCGAGGATCGGCGGGCACCAGCGGTGCACGGCGAAGCCCAGCTGGCTGTCGAAGAACGTGGTGCCGTCGGCGGCCGGTGCGTCGGACTCGGTCAGGTACGCCGTGAAGCGGGAGCCGGTGAGCGGGCCCCTGGCCACGCCGTGGCAGTGGTGGTCCACCAGCCCGCCGCCGGGGGGCTGTTCGGCGGGCGGTGCGGTCGCTGTCCGGTTCGCCATGGCTGCAGCCTTCTTCACGACGTCGGGCCGGGGAGGGGGTCGGTGGCTTCGGGTCAGTAGCGGTGCCGGAGGTCCGCGACGACGGCTTCCGGCGTGTGGTGCTGCAGGCGCGCGTGCTCGCCTTCGCGGACGGCGAGGAAGGCCTCGTAGAGGGGGTCCCCGAGGGCCTCGCGCAGGAGGGCCGAGCCGCGGAAGTGCCCGAGCGCCTCCGGCAGGGAGGCCGGCAGGCGGGGCACCCCGGCGTGCGTGACCGCCGGATCGCCGCTGACGGGGGCCGGCAGGGTGCACTGCCGGTCGATGCCGTCGAGTCCGGCGGCGATGACCGCGCCGGCCACCAGGTACGGGTTGGCCGTCGCGTCGATGCACTTGATCTCGGCGTTGGCGCCCTGGAGGTCCTTCGCCGGGCCGGGAATGAAGCGGAGGGCGGCCTCCCGGTTCTCGGGTCCCCAGCACTGGAAGACCCCCGCCCACATGGAGGGTGCGAGCCGCAGGTACCCGGCGGGGTGCGGGGAGGTGACGGCCAGCAGCTCGGGAAGCGAGCGGAGGACGCCGGCGAGGAACGCCTCGCCGGTCCGCGTCATCCCCAGCGGGCCGTCGCCGCCGCGGCACAGATTGACGCCGTCCTTCCACAGACTGAGGTGGAGGTGCGCGCCGTTGCCCACGGCCCCGTGCTCGACCACGGGGGCGAACGTGGCGTGCAGGCCGTGGTGCGCGGACACGGCCCGGATCGTCTCCCGTACGAGCACCGCGTCGTCGGCGGCGGCCACCGGGCCGGACGGGGCGGTGGAGACCTCGAACTGGCCGGGGGAGTACTCCGGATGGATCTGCAGTACGTCGATGCCCTGGGCGGCCAGGGCCTGCAGGACGTCGCGCACGTAGCCGGAGAGCCCGGTGATCCGGGTCATGCCGTAGGCCGGGCCGGGGCCCGCGTAGCGCCGGGCGCGGCCGTCCGCCTCCGGCCCGTCCGCCTCGCGGTCCGCTTCCGTCGCGTGGGTGACGACCCATTCGGTCTCGTAGCCCATGCGCAGTTCGAGGCCGGACCGCGCGGCCCGCCCGGCCATGCGCCGCGCGAACCCGCGCTGGCAGGCCGCGTAGGGGGCGCCGTCCTGCTCGAAGCGGTCGGCCGGGGCCCAGGCCCAGCCCGGCTGGGCGGCGAGGACGGTCAGCCGGTCGAGGTCGGGGAAGAGGCGCAGGTCCCCGTCGGGCCCGCCGATATGGGCGCTGGTGACGGCGGAGTCGTCGCTGAGGTACACGTCGAAGACGGGGGACATGCCGACACCCCACTGCGCCGCGTGGGCGAGCCGGGCGGTGGGGACGGCCTTGACGCGCGTGATGCCCGCGTTGTCGACCCAGGTCAGTGCGACGCCGTGAATGTCCTTGGCCGTCAGGCGCGCCGCCTCCTGGCGCGCTGCCGAGGCCGCGGCCTCGTGCGGTGGTGTGTCCAACGCTCGCTCCCGGGTGCCGGTGCCCTCGACTGCCCTGTGCGGGCCGTTACACCGTACGGTGGCGGGCCCGGCGGGCAAAGGACGCCCCGGCGGGAAACGCAGATCGGGGCGGTCACGCCGTGATCGGGTGTTTGGGCCCGCCGGGACGCGGTATCCGCAGGGCGAGGCTCTCCATGACTGATAAGGCAGACATACCCGACGAGACCGGCACGGGCCCGGAAGCGGGAACACGGCCGGACCTCACCGCAGCCCAGGTACTCCGCGCGGCCCGCGAGCAGTTCACCGAACTGACCGGGCTGCAGCCCGAAGGCGTCTCCCGGTTCGAGCGGACCGAGGACGGCTGGACGCTGGAGGCCGAGGCGGTCGAGGTCGCCCGGATCCCCGAGACGATGAGCGTCATGGCGCTCTACGAGCTCACCCTCGGCCCCGACGGCCTGCTCACCGGCTACCGCCGCGTCCGGCGCTACGAGCGCGGCAGGTCCGACGCCCGCTGAGCTCCCTGAGGCGGGCGCGCCGGACAGTACGAGCGCCGGGCGGCACGAGCCCCCGGGCAGTCCGGGCCGCCGTGCGCCGGTCGCGTCGCGACGAGAGAACAAGACGAGAGGAAACCGCCCGAGATGAGCGTTGTCCCTGCGCAACCGGGCACCGGCTCCGCCGGCGGCACCAGCGGTCTGTACGACGTGATCGAACTGGTGCTGGACCGCGGGCTGGTCATCGACGCGTTCGTACGCGTCTCGCTGGTCGGCATCGAGATCCTGAAGATCGACGTACGCGTCGTCGTCGCCAGTGTCGACACCTACCTGCGCTTCGCCGAGGCCTGTAACCGCCTCGACCTGGAATCCGGCCCCCACAAGAGCGCCGGCCTGCCCGAACTCGTGGGCGAGGTGACCGAGAGCGGCGCCCACGGCAAGACCAAGGGCGCCCTGTCCGGCGCCGCCCAGACCGTTTCCGACGCCCTGCACCAGGTGCGCGACCGCGGCGAGGAGAAGAGCCGGAGCAGCCGTTCCACCTCCCGCAAGAAGGAGGAAACCGAGTGACCACCTACGTCTACGGCATCGCGCGCGCCGGCAGCACCGACCTGCCCGACGGCCTCACCGGCATCGGGGACCCGCCACGCCCCGTACGGGTGGTGAGCCGGGACGGCCTGGCCGCGGTCGTCAGCGACTGCCCCGGGCAACTGCGCCCCAAGCGCCGCGACCTGCTGGCCCACCAGCAGGTACTGGCGGCGGCCGGCCGCCGTACCTCCGTGCTGCCGATGCGCTTCGGCAGCGTCTCCGACAGCGACGACAAGGTGGCCGAGGTGCTGTCCGAGCACTCCGGCCGCTACGAGGAACAGCTCGACCGGCTCGCCGGCCGTGTCGAGTACAACGTCAAGGTCCTGCACCGGGAGGACGCGGCCCTGCACCTCGTCCTCGCCGGGAACCCCGAGCTGCGGGCCCTGGCCGAGGCCAACAAGGCCGCCGGCGGGGGCTCCTACGAACAGCGCCTGCGCTTCGGCGAGATGGTCGCGAACAGCATGCGCGAACGCGAGGTCCTGGACGCCGGGCTGGTGCGCGACGCGCTGGTGCCCCTGGCCGAGGAACACTGCGACGGCCCGGAGAGCGCGGGCTGGTTCCTGAACGTGTCCTTCCTCGTGGAGGAGCCGGCGGCCCGGCGGCTGCTGGCGGAGGCCGGGCGGCTCGGCGAGCGCCACCCGCAGCTGGACATCAAGGTCAACGGTCCGCTCCCGCCGTACAGCTTCGCGACGTGATCACCTTTGTGAGCTGGGTGCTGCGCCGGGTCGTCGCCGAGGCCGAGCGCCTCCACCGCGACCCTGCGGCCGTCCGGCGCGAACTCGAGGTGCTCGAGGAGCAGCTGGTGAGCGGCGTCATCGACGAGGAGGAGTTCGACCGGCGCGAGGACGCCCTGCTGGACCGCATGGAGCTGGTCCGGCAGCAGCCCGGGGGAGGTGCGGCATGACGGGCGGCCGGTCCGAGACGTCGCTCTCCGGCGGCGGCAGTTCGGCGAACCTCGCCGACATCCTGGAGCGCGTGCTCGACAAGGGCGTCGTCATCGCCGGCGACATCCGCGTCGACCTCCTCGACATCGAGCTCCTCACCATCAAGCTGCGCCTGGTCGTCGCCTCCGTCGACAAGGCCAGGGAGATGGGCATCGACTGGTGGGAGAGCGACCCCTCCCTGTCCTCGGGAGCCCGCCGGCGCGCCATGGACGCGGAGAACGCACGGCTGCGGTCCCGCATCGCCGAACTCGAATCACACGCCGAACTCGAAGGACCCGAAAGGAGGAGTTCCGGTGAACCGTGACCGTCGTGACCGTACGGAACTGCTGTACGCCTATGCCGTCCTGCGGGACACCGGTGCCGCCGGGATCCCGCTGGAGACGGTCACCGGCGTGGCCGGCGAGCCGGTGCGCGCGGTGCGGGAAGGCGACCTCGTGGTCCTGGTGGGGCCCGTCCCCGCGGCCGAGTTCGGCGAGAAGGGGCTGCGCGAGCGGCTGGAGGACCTCGCCTGGCTGGAGCACGTGGCGCGCGGCCACCAGCGGGTGGTCGACGCGGCGTCGGCCGGGGCCCCGTGCGTCCTGCCGCTGCGGCTCGCGACCGTCTACCGCGACGAGGCCGGCGTGCGCCGCATGCTGACGTCCCGGCACGCCGCGTTCGGC
>NZ_JBAMDC010000413.1:0-5548 GCF_036961605.1 Streptomyces sp. KLMMK | reverse complement strand
TCCCGGCTTCCCGGGCGCACCACACGGGCACCACTGCCCGGCAGCGCCGCGGGATCCACGGCGGGCACGTTCTTGTTCTGCGGCGGTACGGGCGTCAGCCCGGCGCCCTGCGGCGGCACGCCGCCGGACCGCCCGGCCACGGCCACCGGCACTCCGGCCTCGCTCAGCCCGCGGTTGCGCCGGGAGTCCTCCGGCTCCAGCGGGATCGGCGATCCGCGCAACGTTTCTCCAGCCGTGCCCGGCAGCGTCAGCCGGAACTGCGAACCGCCGCCCGGCTCGCCCCACGCCTGCAGCCAGCCGCCGTGCAGCCGCGCGTCCTCCACGGCGATCGACAGGCCCAGGCCCGTACCGCCCGTGGTGCGGGCGCGCGCGGGGTCGGCCCGCCAGAAGCGGTTGAACACCCGGACCGCCTCGCCGGGCTTGAGACCCACGCCGTAGTCGCGGACGGCCACCGCGACCGCGCCGCCGGCAGCCGCCAGCCGCACGACCACGTCCCGGCCCTCGCCGTGCTCCACCGCGTTGACGACCAGGTTGCGCAGCACGCGCTCCACGCGCCGGGAGTCCGCCTCCGCGATCACCGGCTGCTCGGCGCCCTGCACCAGCAGCTTGCTGCCCTTGCGCTCCGCGAGCGGCAGGGCCCCTTCGATCACGCGGTTGACGACGTCCCGCAGGTCGACGGGCTCGGCCTCCAGGGCCGCGGCCCCCGCGTCGAACCGGCTGATCTCCAGCAGGTCGGCCAGCAGCGACTCGAAGCGGTCGACCTGCCCGTACAGCAGCTCCGCCGAGCGCGCGGTGACCGGATCGAAGTCCTCACGGGCCTCGTGGATGACCTCGGCGGCCATGCGCACGGTCGTCAGCGGCGTCCGCAGCTCGTGCGAGACATCCGAGACGAACCTGCGCTGCATCCGCGACAGCTGCTCCAGCTGCTGGATCTTGACCTGGAGGTTCTGCGCCATCTTGTTGAAGGCCTCGCCGAGGCGCGCGATGTCGTCCTCACCGGTGACCTTCATACGCTCCTGCAAAACGCCCGCCGCCAGCCGCTCGGAGATGCTCGCGGCCATCCGCACGGGCGTGACGATCTGCCGCACCACGAGCCAGGCGATGGCCCCGAGCAGCACGACCACGAACACCCCGGCCGTCGCGAGCGTGCCCTTGACCAGGCTCAGCGACTTCTCCTCCTGGGTGTACGGGAAGAGGTAGTACAGCTGGTACGCCTTGCCGTTGGGGTCGTACATCCGCTTGCCGACGACCAGCGCCGGCTCGCCCTCGTCGGAGGAGTTGTGCTTCACCGACGCGGACTTCCACAGCGCACCGGTCTTGGAGTCCACCTGTTTGCGCAGGTCGGCGGGGATGCTGGCCTCGGGGTCGATGTCACCGGAGGCCCGCGGGCCGCGCGCCCCGGCGGACGTCATGTCGTTGTACCCCAGGTCGCCGTAGGCGAGGTCGCCGCCGCCGGAGCTGAGCGCCACCACGTGGTAGACGCCCTGCCCGCCGCTGGAGAGCTGCTGCACCTGGGCCGTCAGCCAGGCCCCGGGATCGGTGCCACCGCGGCTGCCCGACTGGGCGTCCTGCCCGCGGGTGTCCCCCGCGGTGTCGGCGGCGTCCCGCGCCGCCTTGAAACCGCCCTCGGCCTGGCTCAGCGACGCGTGCCGCTTGGCCTCCAGCAGGCCGTTGCGGACCTGCCCGATGACCACGACGCCGAGCAGCAGCACCACGCCCATGGACATCAGCAGCGTCGTCGCGACGACCCGCAGCTGGATGTTGCGCCGCCACAGGCGCATCGCCGGCAGCAGCGGACGGCGCACCCAGCGCACGTACAGCCTCAGCACCGGGTGGACCGGCCCCGCGGCCGCGCCGTCGGACAGCATCCGCCCGGCCCGCCACAGCCGCCGGAAGAAAGATATGCCGCCCGCCGTCTCGACGGGCCGCCCCACGCCCCGCTCCGGGGCGGCACCGTTGTCCGACATGTCAGCTCGGCCCGGCCTTGTAGCCCACACCACGGACGGTCACCACGATCTCCGGCCGCTCCGGGTCCTTCTCGACCTTGGAGCGCAGCCGCTGCACGTGCACGTTGACGAGGCGGGTGTCGGCCGCGTGACGGTAGCCCCACACCTGCTCCAGGAGCACCTCACGGGTGAAGACCTGCCACGGCTTGCGGGCGAGCGCGACCAGCAGGTCGAACTCGAGCGGCGTCAGTGCGATCGACTGCCCGTCGCGCTTGACCGAGTGCCCGGCCACGTCGATGACCAGGTCGCCTATCGCCAGCTGCTCCGGCGCGGGCTCCTCGGAGCGGCGCAGACGGGCACGGATCCGCGCCACCAGCTCCTTCGGCTTGAACGGCTTGACGATGTAGTCGTCGGCCCCCGATTCCAGGCCGACGACGACGTCGACCGTGTCGCTCTTCGCCGTCAGCATCACGATCGGCACGCCGGACTCGGCGCGGATGAGCCGGCAGACCTCGATGCCGTCCCGGCCGGGCAGCATCAGATCGAGCAGCACAAGATCGGGCTTGACCTCACGAAAAGCAGCAAGTGCCTTGTCGCCGTCCGCTACAAACGACGGCTCGAAACCCTCACCACGCAGCACAATGCCGAGCATCTCGGCCAGTGCGGTGTCGTCGTCGACGACAAGGACGCGTCCCTTCATATCGACATCATCCCATTTTCGCATCCGGTCCATAGAGCCGGGTGACGGAGCTCACCTGGCGCGACTGACACACTTCGGTGTGTCCCGTTGACCCGGGACACCGACAGCGTTCGCCGCCAGGGGTGGACAGTACACGTGCGGATCAGGCCGGCTCACTCCCGGATCCCCGCTGTGACCTGCCGCAGAGCTCCGCCAGCCCCGCCCGGGTCACCGGCGAGACCACTCCGTTCTCCGTGACGACGGCAGTCACCAGTTCCGGTGGTGTGACGTCGAACGCAGGGTTGTACGCCTGCGTCCCCAGGGGAGCCACCGGCACCCCCGTGCCCGGCTCCGCGCCTGCCCCCGGTGGCACGACCGTAAACTCCGTGATCTCGTGCCCCGGGCGCTGCTCCACCTCGATCTCCGAACCCGTCGCCGTACCGAGGTCCACGGTGGTCACCGGGGCCACCACTACGAACGGCACATGGTGATAACGGGCCAGCACCGCCAGCGGATAGCTGCCGACCTTGTTCGCCACGGACCCGTCCGCGGCTATCCGGTCCGCACCGATCAGCACCGCGTCCACCTCGCCCGCGGCGAACAGCGACCCCGCCGCGTTGTCGGCGAGCAGCGTGTACGCCATCCCGGCCCGGGCCGCCTCGTACGCGGTGAGCCGCGCCCCCTGCAGCAGCGGACGCGTCTCGTCCACCCACAGGCGCCTCAGCCGCCCCGCACGGTGTGCCGCGCCCGCCACGGCCAGCGCCGTGCCCTCGCCCCCGGAGACCAGCGCCCCGGTGTTGCAGTGCGTGAGAACCCGGAACCCGCCGCCGGGCACCAGCTCCTCCAGCAGGGCCAGCCCGTGCTCGGCCATCCGCGCACTGGCCTCCGCGTCCTCACGGTGCAGGGCACGCGCCTCCGCGAGCGCGGCCGCGGCGGCCCGGGCGGCCCCGCTGCCGTCCTTCAGGGCCTTCTCGTACGCCCCCAGGGCACGCTGCACCCCGTAGGCGAGGTTCACGGCCGTGGGGCGTGCGTGCGCGAGCAGCTCGGCGGCCTCCACGACGTCGAAGCCCCGGACGGCAGCCAGCGCCACCCCGTACGCCCCGGCGATCCCCAGCAGCGGGGCGCCCCGGACGGCGAGCGTACGGACCGCGTCGACCAGCGCCGGCACATCCGTGCACACCAGCCCGACCTCTTCCGCGGGGAGCCTGCGCTGGTCCAGGACCACGAGCACGGGCCCCTCCGGCGGCTCCTCCCACCTCAGCGCCGGAACGGAGCCGGGCTCGACGGACGCCATGGATGCCGCGAACTGATCAGCCATCCGTCCAGTCTGCCGCTCGTGCCCCGACTATTGAAGGTCGCCTTGGGATTACTCCCCCGTACGAGCTCGCGGGCGGCCCGGATCACCGTGACACGATTGCCGGAAGTCGCTCGCCGCCGAACCGGCGGACGGGCGGGCACTGAGAAGGAGCGAGACGCACATGACTGACTCTCCGGGCCGGACCTCGCCCGGATCCTCCCCGTCCGACGAGCGCGACCCGGCGGCGACGCAGGAACAGACGAAGCCGGAGCAGGCACAGCCGGAGGCGCAGGCAGGGACGCAGGCAGAGACGCAAGCACAGGCTCACGAGCAGCCACAAGGGCAGGCCCAAGGGCAGGAAAGAGCCCAGTGGGCCCAGGAACAGCCGCCACCGGGCGACTGGTCGACCTCTCCCCCGAGCCCGCCCCGGCAGCGCACACGTGCCCGGGCGAACACGTCCTCGGACGCGCCCGGGGCACCGGGTACGCCGGATGCACCGGACCGCCGGGCAGGCCACGGTGGTACGGGGCCGCAGCCGGGCTGGAACCAGTGGGCGGGGGGCCGGCCGCAGGCGCCCCAGCCCGGGGTGATCCCGCTGCGCCCGCTGCAGACCGGCGAGATCATGGAAGGCTCGATCCGCACGATGCGCCTCCACTGGCGCTCCGTCGTCGGCATCTCCCTGACGGTGGCCGTGGCTACGCAGACCGTGGCGACGGTGATCGAGCGGTTGTGGCCACGCGGCACTGAGGAGCTCGACGCGCTCGGCGGGGAGACCCCGCAGACACCGAAGGAACTGGTCGACGCCATAGGCAACGGCCTCGGCAGCCTCGGGGTGGCCTGGCTGCTCAGCCTGGTCGGCTCCATCACCGCCGCGGCCCTGCTCACGGTGATCGTCAGCCGGGCGGTGCTGGGCCGCCCGGTCACCGCCCGGGAGGCATGGCGGAGCGCCAGGCCGCAGCTGGCGCGGATGGCGGGACTGCTCGTCCTGGTGCCGATGCTCCTGGTCGGTGTGTTCGCCGCCGGTATCGTCTGGGGCCTGCTGGCGGCCGCGCTCGGAGCCGAGCAGGCAGGGATGTCGCTCATGGCGCTGGGTGGTCTGGTGTCCATGGTCGTGGCGACCCGGCTCTGGATTCGCTACAGCCTCGCCGCCCCGGCGCTGATGCTGGAGAAGCAGAGCGTGCTCGGAGCCATGCGGCGGTCGGCGAAGCTGGTGCAGGGCGCCTGGTGGCGGGTCTTCGGAATTCAGCTGCTGTCCGTGTTGATCACGCTGCTGGTCAGCCTTATGGCCCAGGCCGTCGTCATCGTCTTCGACGTCCTTATCCATGGTTACGGGGAACAGTCGGCCGCCGACGCGACGGATTGGGCCTCGCTCATTTCCATCGGGATAGCGGCGGTTATCAGCGCCACGATCACTCTTCCGGTCACGGCCGGCATGACGGCGCTGCTCTACATGGACCAGCGCATTCGACGCGAGTCCCTCGACATCGAGCTCGCACGGGCAGCGGGCGAATAAGAGCAATTGAATTGCCGCTGATGCTCGGCTGCGTTTCCTCCGGGGGTTCCTCCTGGGAAATGCAGTCGAGCAGGCGCAGGGGGGAAGGGCCGGGGGGGCAGGAAAGTGTCCTG
>NZ_JBAMDC010000412.1:0-5557 GCF_036961605.1 Streptomyces sp. KLMMK | reverse complement strand
GGACGTCGGAGCGCAGGTGGTAACCGGTGCCGAGGAGCAGCGGTACGAGCACGGCCGCGCCGTCGAGCCCGGCCAGGACCGACTCCAGCGACGGCGACGCGAGGCCGAGGTGGCCGGCCCGGACGTCGAGCCCGGGCCGCAGCTCCCGCACGCGCCGCACCAGCGCCTCGGTCACGGCGACCCCGGCCGGACTGCGGGTGCCGTGGGCGACGGCGACGAGGGCGGGAGCTTCCGCGAGCGGTCGGAGCGTGGCCACCCCTCACACCCCTTCCAGCCGGTTCCGGCCCGGCCGGAGGTAGACCGCCCACGTGAGCGCCGCGCACAGGGCGTACGTGGCCAGGAAGGCCAGGTACGCCGCGTCGCCGTTGTGCGTGCCCAGGAAGGACTGGCGGAAGGCGAGGTTGACCAGGACGCCGCCGAAGGCGCCCACCGCGCCGGCGACCCCGATCAGCGCCGAGGCGCGGCGGCGTGAGGCCCGTTCGGCGTCGTCCGGGTCCGCGCCGGCCGCGACCGCGGTCCGCGCCTGCGCGCGGAAGATCGCCGGGATCATCTTGTAGGTCGAGCCGTTGCCGATGCCGCTGAAGACGAACAGCGCCACGAACCCGGTGACGAACAGCGGCAGGGAGCCCTGCCGCGACGCCGCCAGGACGGTCACGGCGCCCGCGGCCATCGCCCCGTAGTTCCACAGCGTCACCCGCGCCCCGCCCCAGCGGTCGGCGAGCATCCCGCCGTACGGGCGCACCAGTGAGCCGAGCAGCGGGCCGAGGAACGTCAGGCCCGCGGCCGCGACCGGCGTGGCGAAGTCCTCCTGGAACTGCACCTGCAGCACCTGTCCGAAGGCGAAGCCGAAGCCGATGAAGGAGCCGAACGTGCCGACGTAGAGCACGGACATGACCCAGGTGTGCGGCTCCCGGCAGATCTCCCGCAGGGCGCGCCGGTCGTTGCGCACGGCGGTGAGGTTGTCCATGCGCAGCGCGGACCCGAGGGCCGCGAGGGCGATCAGCGGGATGTAGATCAGCGGCAGCAGGCGCGGGTGGCCGCTGCCCGCGGTGGCCAGCACCAGCAGGCCGAGGAGCTGGACGGCGGGGACGCCGAGGTTGCCGCCGCCGGCGTTGATCCCGAGGGCCCGGCCCTTGAGGCGCTGCGGGTAGAAGGCGTTGATGTTGGCCATGGAGGAGGCGAAGTTGCCGCCGCCGACCCCGGCGACGCAGGCGACGGCGAGCAGGGTCCCGTAGGAGACGCCGGGTTCGAGGACGATGCCGGCCAGCACGGTCGGGACGAGCAGGAGGAGGGCGCTGAACACCGTCCAGTTGCGGCCGCCGAAGCGGGCCACGGCGACGGTGTACGGGAGCCGCAGCACGGCGCCGAGCGCCGTCGGCAGGGCGGTGAGCAGGAATTTCCCGGCGGGGTCGATGCCGTACTCGGGCCCGAGGAAGAGGACCAGGACGGACCACAGGCTCCATACGGAGAAGCCGATGTGCTCGGAGAGCACGGAGAAGATCAGGTTGCGGCGGGCGACGCGGGCGCCCGTCTCCTTCCAGAAGACGGGGTCCTCGGGGCGCCAGTCGGCGATGTCGTGGGGGCGGGGCGCGGGGGGTGGTGGTGGCGGTGGCTGCGCTTCGGCGGGCGCCTCCGCGGTCCCCGGCGCGTGCGCTTCCGGCACCGTCCCCGCCGGCCCCGCGGGGGTCGTCGCCCCCGGGCCCTCCCCCCGCCGCACCGGCCACACCCGCACCGTCGCCTCGCTGCCGTCCGGTGCGAGCGACTCGTCCAGGCAGGTGCCCGTCCGCAGGTCGAAGGCCTGCTTGTACATGGGCGAGGCCACCACGGGCACGCCGTCCCGGCTGCCGAGGATGCCGCGCGAGAGGACGTAGGCGCCGCTGAAGGGGTCGCGGTTGCCGACGGCGTACACCTCCCCGGCCCGGTCACGGAAGACCGCCACCTGCTGGTCGCCCAGCAGGACGGCGACGCCGCGCCCGGGTACGAGCGCCTCCCAGTCGCACACGGGCTGCCAGCCCGTTCCGTCGTGGATCTCCACGGTCGTCGTCATCGTGCGCGCACCTCCAGGCGGGC
Source organism: Streptomyces sp. KLMMK (assembly GCF_036961605.1). Taxonomy (NCBI): domain Bacteria; kingdom Bacillati; phylum Actinomycetota; class Actinomycetes; order Kitasatosporales; family Streptomycetaceae; genus Streptomyces; species Streptomyces sp. KLMMK. The sequence continues at coordinate 3,487 of NZ_JBAMDC010000412.1, read as the reverse complement.
TCCGGCGATCACCGGCGTCGTACGGGCCTGCTCGCGCTCGGGTGCACGCTCGTGCTCACGCGCGTGCTCGTGCGGCAGGGCGGGACGGATCTGGCCCCGTTCGGGGACGAAGCGGACGGTCGGGTCGGGGGTGCCGGGGGCGTTGGCGAAGGAGGCGAAGCGGCGCAGCCGTTCGGGGTCGGCGAGGGTGGCGGCCCACTCGTCCTCGTACGTCTCGATGTGGCGGCCCATCAGCTCGTCCAGGTCGGCGCAGATGCCGAGGGCGTCGTCCATGACGACGGCGCGCAGGTGGTCGAGGCCGCCTTCGAGGCGTTCGAGCCAGGGGGCGGTGCGCTCCAGCCGGTCGGCGGTGCGGATGTAGAACATCAGGAAGCGGTCGATCGTGCGGATCAGGGTGGGGCGGTCGAGGCCTGAGGCGAGCAGGTCGGCGTGGCGCGGGGTCGCGCCGCCGTTGCCGCCGACGTAGAGGTTCCAGCCGTCGGAGGTGGCGATGACGCCGAAGTCCTTGCTCTGCGCCTCGGCGCACTCGCGGGCGCAGCCGGAGACCGCGGACTTCAGCTTGTGCGGGGCGCGCAGCCCGCGGTAGCGCAGCTCCAGTTCGATGGCGAGGCCGACGGAGTCCTGCACGCCGTAGCGGCACCAGGTCTCCCCCACGCAGGACTTCACGGTGCGCAGGGCCTTGCCGTAGGCGTGCCCGGATTCGAAGCCGGCGTCGACGAGCCGCCGCCAGATCTCCGGGAGCTGGTCGACGCTCGCGCCGAAGAGGTCGATCCGCTGCCCGCCGGTGATCTTCGTGTAGAGGCCGAAGTCGCGGGCGATCTCGCCGATGACGATGAGGCCCTCGGGGGTGATCTCGCCGCCGGGGACGCGCGGGACGACGGAGTAGGAGCCGTTGCGCTGCAGGTTGGCCAGGAAGTGGTCGTTAGTGTCCTGGAGGGCGGCCTGTTCGCCGTCGAGGATGTGCCCGTTGCCGAGGCTGGCGAGGATCGAGCCGACGACGGGCTTGCAGACGTCGCAGCCCTCGCCGGACCGCCGCGGGTCGGTGCCGTGTTCGTCGACGAGCCGCGAGAAGCTGTCGATGCCCTTGACGCGGATGATCTCGTACAGCTCGGCGCGGGTGCGGTCGAAGTGCTCGCACAGGCCGCGGGCGACCTCGGCGCCGGTCGCGGCGAGCTCGTCGTTGACGATGGTGCCGAGCATCTTGATGCAGCTGCCGCAGCCCGTACCGGCCCTGGTGCACTTCTTGACGTCGGGCACGCTCGTGCAGCCCGTGTCCCGCACCGCCTCCCTGACCGCGCCCTTGGTGACGTGGTGGCAGGAGCACACGACCGCTTCGTCGGGCAGGGCGACCGGCCCGGCGGGCGCCCCGGCGGAGGCGGGCAGGACGAGCTGCTCGGGCGGGGCGGGCAGCGGCGTGCCGCTGGCGGCGAGGGGGCGCAGCAGGCCGTACGCCTCCGCGTCGCCGACCAGGACGCCGCCGAGGAGCGCGCCGTCGGCGCCGATCACCAGCTTCTTGTACACGCCGTCGCGGCTGCTGGAGTACAGCACGTCGAGGGCGCCCGGGGTGGTGCCGTGCGCGTCGCCGAAGCTCGCGACCTCGACGCCGAGGAGCTTGAGCTTGGTGGAGGTGTCGGCGCCGGTGAAGGTGCCCTCGCCGCCGGAGAGGTGGCGCGCGGCGGTCTCGGCCATGGCGTAGCCGGGCGCGACGAGCCCGTACACGCGGCCGTCGGAGGCGAGCGCGCACTCGCCGATGGCGAGGACGGCCGGGTCGGCCGTGCGGCAGTGGTCGTCGACGACGATGCCGCCGCGCTCGCCGACGGGCAGGCCGCAGGCGCGGGCCAGTTCGTCGCGCGGGCGCACCCCGGCGGAGAAGATCACCAGGTCGGCGGCGAGCGCGGTGCCGTCGGAGAGGGTGAGACCGCGGGTCCGGCCGTCGTCGTCCGTGTCGACCTGCTGGGCGCCGGCGCCGGTGTGCACGGCGACGCCGAGCTCCTCGATCTTCCGGCGCAGGACGGCGCCGCCGCCGTCGTCCACCTGGAGCGCCATCAGCCGGGGCGCGAACTCGACGACGTGCGTCTCCAGCCCCATGGCCTGCAGCGCGCCCGCGGCCTCCAGGCCGAGGAGCCCGCCGCCGATGACCGCGCCGCTCCGGGCCGTGCGGGCGCCCTCCCGGATGGCCTCCAGGTCCTCGATGGTGCGGTAGACGTGGCAGCCCGGGGCGTCGTGGCCGGGGACGGGCGGCACGAAGGGGTACGAGCCGGTGGCCAGCACCAGGGCGTCGTAGGGGAAGGTGCGGCCGGAGGCGGTGGTGACGGTCCGCGCGGCCCGGTCGACGGCGGTGGCCGGGTCGCCGAGCCGCAGGTCGATGCCGTGCTCCGCCACGAACCCCGGGCTGCACAGGGAGAGTTCCTCGGCGGAGGTGCCGGAGAACCAGGAGGTCAGGTGGACGCGGTCGTACGCGGGCCGGGGCTCCTCGGCCAGGACGGTCACCTGCCACTCCGGGGTGCGCTCGGTCAGGGCTTCCAGGAAGCGCTGGCCGACCATGCCGTGGCCGATCAGGACCAGGTGTTTCACCGTCATCAGGAGGCTCCTCGGGCCGTGGGCAGGGGCGGGTGCGGGTGCGGGGGCGGTGGCGTGGACAGCTGCGCGGGTGGTGCCGTGAGCAGGTGGAGGGGGTCGCCGGGCACGGGCTCGTCCCGCTCGTAGGCGCGGACCAGGGCGCCGGCCGCCGCCGGGTCGCCGAGGAGGATGCCGCCGACGATCCGGTCGCCGCGCAGCAGGAGCTTCTTGTACGAGCCGCGGGTCGCGTCGGCCAGCCGCAGGACGTCGACCCCGGGGGTCTCCGGCCCGGGCGCCTCGGGTCCGGTCTCGCCGAACGCCGCGTACGCCAGGGGCCCGGCCGTCAGCCGGGTGTACGGGCGCGAGCCCGGGTAGGCGGCGTCCGGTGCGGCGCCGGAGAGCCGGGCGGCCAGCACGTCGGCCTGGTCCCAGGCGGCGCCGGCCGTGCCGTGCACGGTGCCGCGGTGCTCGGCGCAGTCGCCGATCGCGTAGGCGTCCGGTGCGCAGGAGAGCCGGTCATCGACGACGACCCCGGTGCGGACGGGGAGCCCGGCGGCGCGGGCGAGCGCGGTGCGGGGCACGACGCCGCAGGCGGCGACGACGAGGCCGGCGTCCAGCAGGCGGCCGTCGGAGAGCCGGACGGCGGTGACGGGGCGCGGGGTGCGGACGGTGGGAGCGGTGGAGGCAGTGGGGGTGGTGGAGGCGGTGGGGGCGGTGGGAGACGGGCGGCCCGTACGTCCCGTGGCGGCCGCTCGGGCCGCCTGCGCCACGGCCTCCGGGAGGGACGTCAGCACCTCCTCCGCCACGCTGTCCGTGAGGACTTCGACGCCCAGCTCCGTCAGGCCCCGGCGCAGGATCCCGCCCGCCGGGCCGTCCAGGTCGCGTTCGACGAGGTGGCCGGCCCGGTGGACGAGCGTCACCGGCAGGC
>NZ_JBAMDC010000411.1:0-5565 GCF_036961605.1 Streptomyces sp. KLMMK | reverse complement strand
TGAGAGCCGCGAAGTCGGGGCGGCCCATCCGGGCGTGGGTGAGGCCGGCGCCGAGCAGGGCGTGGCCGTCCTGGTACTGCCAGCCGCGGATCTCGCTGATGCGGCCGAGGCCGACGAGCCCGGCGGGCCGCAGCAGCCCGGAGTTGACGGCGGCCATCAGATCGGTGCCACCCGCGACGGGCACGGCCGCGGGCATGGCGGCCAGCGCCGCCACGGCCTCGTCGAGCGAGCCCGGCAGCGTCACCGTGTGCGCTGCCTGCGGTGCGTGCGTGGTCAACCCAGCTGCCCCTTCCCCGGTGGTCCCGGCTGTCCGGCCTGATCCCGCCGTACGATCCCGCCGTACGGTACGTCCTCACGGCCCGGACGTGGCAACTCTGGCACATCTTCGGACTCCGCCGTCGCGAGGGTCCACGAACCGCCGATCCGTCCCCGGCAATACGAATGGTCCGATTTCCGGGAGTGTCCCCGCTGTGTACGGATTGCCATTTTAGGGGGCCTTTTTACGACTTACGGCAGTGTGTGAAGGACTACCGTGCCAGCCGTCCGGCACAACGGCGCGCAGCTTGGCCGTGGCTCACACGATCGGGGGCGCGCCCTCGATCGGGCGTCCGAGGACGCCGGGGCGGCGTTGCCAGGGCCTGGGGCCGCCGGGCGGCCGGTAGTCCACGCCCAGGGCGTCGAGCCGGGCGTAATGGGCGGTCATACGGCGTTCGAAGGCGGGGTAGTCGCGCTCGGCCGGCGCGGGCAGCTCCGACCAGACGGCCTCGGCGAAGGCGGCCAGGCGCGGGAAGGCCTGGTAGTCGACGCGCTGCTGGTTCTCCGTCACCTCGCTCCAGAGGTTGGCCTGCGCGCCCAGGATGCGGGCGGCCTCGGCGCCTGTGAGGCCGGGCGGCACGGGGTCGAAGCGGTAGACGTCCTCCAGGGTGCGGACGTAGCCGATGGGTACGGGCTCGTCGGTACCGGGCGCCTGCCGGTGGTCGAGGTACACCTGCTGCTCGGGGCACATGACGACGTCGTGTCCGGCCCGCGCGGCGGCGATTCCCCCCGCGTAGCCCCGCCAGGAGGAGACGGTGGCGCCCTCGGCCAAGCCGCCCTCGAGGATCTCGTCCCAGCCGGCGAGGCGCCGGCCGCGCTCGGCCAGCCAGCGGTCGAAGTGCCGTACGAACCAGCTCTGCAGCTCGTCCTCGCCGGCCAGGCCCAGCTCCCGGATCCGGGCCTGCGCGGCCGGCGACGCCTTCCACTGGTCCTTGGGGCACTCGTCGCCGCCGATGTGCACGAACGTTGACGGGAAGAGGCCGAGGACCTCGGTGAGGACGTCCTCGTAGAAGGCGAGGACGGCGTCGGAGGGGGCGAGGACGTTCGGGCTGACGCCCCACGTGTCCCACACCGTCAGGGCGGCGGTGTCGACGACATCGGCGTTGCCGAGCTCCGGGTACGCGGCGATGGCGGCCTGCGAATGTCCCGGGATGTCGATCTCGGGGACGACGGTGATGTGCCGCTCGGCCGCGTAGGCGACGATCTCGCGGATGTCGTCCTGCGTGTAGTAGCCGCCGTGCGGCCGCTCGTCCCACAGCGGCGAGGCCCGGTGCCCGGCCTTGGTGCGCGGGCGCCAGGCGCCCACCTCCGTCAGCCGGGGGTGACGCAGGATCTCGATGCGCCAGCCCTGGTCGTCCGTCAGGTGCAGGTGCAGGACGTTGAGCTTGTGCGCGGCGAGGAGGTCGAGGTAGCGCAGCACGCCGTCCTTGGGGAGGAAGTGGCGGGCGACGTCGAGGAGGACGCCGCGCCAGGCGAACCGCGGGGCGTCTTCGACGACGACCGCAGGGAGCTCCCACCGCTGTCCCGGCGCGACCGGCGCCCGCCGGAAGGCTTCCGGCCCCAGCAGCTGACGGAAGGTCTGCGCTCCGCGGAACACCCCGGCCGCGCCGGCCCCGGCGATCTCGACGAGGCCGCCGCCGACCACGATGCGGTGTGCCTCGGGGCCGTCCTGCTCGCCGAGCCCGGGCAGGACGCGCAGCAGGATGCGGTTCCCGCTGCCGGTGTGCGGGGCCAGGGGCAGCCCCGTGGCGGCGCCGGCGGTCGCGCGCATCCAGCGGGCGACGCCCTCGGTTCCGGGCTGCGCGTCGATCCCGGTCTGCTCGTCGAGCACGAAGCCCGCGCCGCCGCCGGGCGGCGTGGGACGGATCCGGCGCGGAGCCGGGATCAGGTGGGTGCCGAAGTCGTCCATGGGATTCAGTCCTTCACCGCTCCGCCGAGGCCCGACACGAGCCTCCGCTGTACGAGTACGAAGAAGACGAGTACCGGGACGGTCATGACGGTCGACGCCGCCATGATGCCGCCCCAGTCGTTGCCCTCGTCCTTGAAGAAGACGAGGAGCGCCATCGGCAGGGTGGAGTTCTCCGTGGCGCTGACGATGAAGGACTTCGCGAAAAGGAAGTCGTTCCACGTCGAGATGAAGGAGAAGACGCTCGTCGCGACGAGCCCGGGGAAGACCAAGGGGAAGAGGATCTGCCACAGGAAGCGGGCGCGGCTCGCGCCGTCGAGGCGAGCGGCCTCCTCCAGCGCCTCCGGCACGGCCCGGACGAATCCGCGCAGCATCCAGATCGCGAAGGGCAGCGAGAAGGCGATGTGGGGCAGGACCAGCGAGCCGAGGGTGTTGAGGCCGATGCCGGGGACGGTCCGCCCCGCGTCGCGCAGGAGGAAGAACAGCGGGATGGTGAGGGCCTCGACCGGCACCATCTGGGCGACGAGGAACATGACGAGCAGCGTCGTCCGGAACCGGAAGCGGAACCGGGTGACGGCGGTCGCGGCGAGGAAGGCGACGACCGCGGAGACCACGACGACGGTCCCCGCGACGAGCAGGCTGTTGAGGAAGTAGCGCGCGAAGTCCTGCTGGCCGAAGACGCGGCGGAAGGCGTCCAGGGAGGGCTCCGACGTCCAGGGGCGGGGGTGCTCCGACTGCACTTCGCCCGCCGGTTTCACCGCGGACAGGACCATCCAGTAGAGCGGGAAGGCCACCACGGCGGCGGTCAGCAGGGCGGCGGCCTCGGCGGCGAGCCGCCACGGGCGGCGCACGCGGGGGAAACGGACGCAAGGGAAATGGACACGGGGGAAACGGACGCGAGGGAAACGGACGCGAGTGACGCTCATATCTCCTCCCCCTGGCGCCTGAGCAGCCGCAGGTATCCGAGCGTGACGGCGAGCAGGATCAGCAGCATGACGACTCCGATCGCCGAGCCGAGGCTGTACTGCGAGGAGGCGAACGCCTTCTGGTAGGCGTAGACGTTCAGGGTCAGGTTCTGCCCGGCGACCCCGCCGCCGTTGGTCATCACGTAGATCTGGGTGAAGACCTTGAAGTCCCAGATGACCGACTGGATGGTGACGACGACGAGGATCGGCCGGAGCATCGGCGCCGTGACCCCGCGCCAGATGCGCCACTGCGAGGCCCCGTCCAGGGCGGCCGCCTCCAGGACCTCGCGGGGGACGGCCCGGATGCCGGCGTAGACGGTCACCATGACGAAGGGGAACGAGCACCAGACGACTTCGAGGAGGACGAGCGCGAAGGCGCTGTAGCGGTCGTACGTCCACGCGTAGCCCTCGAAGCCGGACAGGCCGAGCCATCCAAGCGCCTTGCCGGCGGGACCGAAGTCGGGGTCGAAGAGGAAGAGCCAGACCGTGGAGCCGGTGACGGCGGGCGTGGCCCAGGCGCCGAGCGCCGCGGCCATCAGGGCGAGGCGGGGCAGGGCGCGCACGCGGGTGAGGAGCACGGCGAGCGCGCAGCCGACGACGAGGGTGGAGAGCACGCACGCGGCCGCGAAGAGGACGGTGGTGACGAGCACGTCCCGGAACTGGGGGTCCCCGAAGAGGGCCGCGTAGTTGCCGAAGCCCTGGAAGGAGGTGGGCCTGCCGCCGCTGACCTGGGCCTGGGTGTACTCCAGGAAGGAGATGAGCCCGAGCTCGTAGACGGGGTAGACCAGCAGTCCGCCGATGAGGACGAGGGCGGGGGCGAGGTAGAGCCAGGGCGTCCACCTGCTGTGGGTGCGGGTGTGGGTATGGGTGCGGGTCGCTCCGGCGCGTACGGGATTGCCGTGTGGACGCATCGTTCAGCCCGCCGCCCTGAACGCGGCGTTCATCTTCTTCGCCGCGGCCGACGCCGCGGCGTCCACGCTCCTGCGGCCGCTGACGATCTCCTGGAGCATCGTCGGCAGGACCTGCCCGGCGTCGATGGCGGCCCAAGCGGGGGTCACGGGCACGAAGGCGGCGCCCGCCGTGAGCGTCTTCACGAAGGGTTCGACAAAGGGCTGCCTGCGGGCGGCTTCCCGGCGCACGTCCGTGTAGGTGGGCAGGAAGCCCATGGCGTCGAAGAGCTCGGACTGCGTGCGCTTGCCGGTGAGGGCCCGCATCAGGGCGACGGCGAGCGTGCGGCGGGAACTGCCCTTGAGGACGCCCAGATTGTTCCCGCCCGCGAAGGCGGGGGCGATGCTGCCTTCTTCGGCGCCGGGCAGCGGGACGACCGCGTACTTGCCCCGGACCTTGCCGTTCTCGACGGCCCGGTGGCTGAAGTCGCCGCCGATGGCCATGGCGGCCTTGCCCGAGGCGAACGCCTCGACGGTGGCGTTCCCGCCCATCTGCGCACACTTGGCGGGCGGGCAGTTGTGGTCGCCGAACAGGCCGGTGTACGCGGCGATGCCCCTCTTCGCGTCCTCGCGGTCGATCGCGGCGGTGTACTTCCTGCCCTTCTGCTGCGCGAGCGCGCCGCCGTTGGCCCACAGAAAGGGCAGGGCCCCGTACGTGTACGCGCCGCCGACCACGAGGCCGTACATCCCGGGCCGCTCCCGGTGGACGCGGCGCGCCGTCCCGGCCAGCTCCGCCTGGCTGCGCGGCGGCCGGAGGCCGAGCTCGCGGAAGACGTCGGTGCGGTAGTAGAGGGCGCGCACGCCGACGAAGAGCGGGGCGCCGTAGACCTTGCCGTCCACGGTCACCGAGCGGCGGGCGGCGGGGTCGGTGTCCTCGGCCTCGGGCCAGGCGGCGAAGTCGGCCGTCACGTCGGCCAGTCCGCCGTCGCGCACGTAGCCGGCGGTGTCGGTGTTGCCGTACTCGATGACGTCCGGGGCGCTCGCGGGGTCGTTGAAGGCGGCCTTGATCCGCTGGGCGCGCGTCTCGACGGGGATGTAGGTGACGTCGACGGAGACGCCGCGGTGTTCCCGGGTGAAGCCGGCGACGGCCTTGTCGACGACGGCGGCCTTGGGCTTGTTGTCGACCTCCCGGAAGAGCCAGACGCGCAGCCGCCCCGTGCTGTCGTCGCCGCGGGCGCCGCCGGCGGAGGTCGAGGGGGCGCAGGCGGTCAGGACGAGGGCGGCGGCTGTCAGAGCCGCCCGGGCGGATAAGCGACGGCCTGACGGCGTCATGGGGTCCCCTCCCGCGTGGCGTTGCAACATACGCAATGGGCGTTTCGCTCAGCACAACTGGCAGGAGAGTAGAGGCGTGCCATGGCCCGGACAAGAGGTCTCCACCACACCGTGATCCGCAAAAGCACCCTGCGCAACGCGCCCGCCCCGCGGGCGCTCC
>NZ_JBAMDC010000410.1:0-5597 GCF_036961605.1 Streptomyces sp. KLMMK | reverse complement strand
CCGCCGCCACGACCGTCGACGGCGTGGTCGCCTGCCTGCTGCTGACCACCCTCACCCACGACCAGATCACCCTCGCCTTGGACGCCGCCGAACAGGTCGTCCAGCGCCACAGCCGTGCCCACCGAGCCGCCCAGCTCGCCCTCGAGCGCGCCCGTTACGAGGCCAACCGCGCCGAGCGGGCCTTCAGCCAGGTCGAACCGGAGAACCGGCTGGTCGCCCGCACCCTCGAGGACCGATGGGAGAAGAAGCTCGCCGCCCTGGCCGAGGCCGAGACCCAGCTCGTCCACGTCCGTCAGGCCCGCCCGCCGCTGCCCGGCCGCGCCGAGATCGAGGCCCTCGCCACCGACCTGCCCCGCCTCTGGGACGCCCCGACCACCAGCGCGAAAGACCGCAAACGCCTCCTGCGAGCGGTGATCAGCGACGTGATCCTGCTGCCCGACGACGAATTCGGCGACGTCCGCATCGCGGTGCGCTGGCACACCGGCGCCACTGACCTGATCACCACCCCACGCAGCGGGCCACCCCGCACCCCACCCAAAGCCCTCGCCCTGGCCCGCCGCCTCGGCCCCATCCTCAACGACCAGGACCTCGCCGACACCCTCAACCGGTACGGCCCACCGCACCGGCAAAGGCCGCCCCTACGACGCCAAGGCAGTGCGCTGGGTCCGCCACGCCTACAAGATCCACGCTCCCCGCACCCGCTGCCTGCGAGACGGCGAGCTCTCCGTCAAACAGGTCGCCGCCCGCCTCGGCGTCGATCCCGGCGCCGTCTACTACTGGCTCGCCCACGGGCTCACACCAGGGCGCAAAGACCCCTCGGGACGCTGGTGCATCCCCTGGACGCCCGAAACCCAGGCCGACTACCGCCGGCAGATCACCGGATCGGCCCACCTCAAGCCCTCAACCCCACTCATGCCTGCAGGAGACGCAGTATGAAACGTCCATCGGAATGCCGAGAGGGCGCTGTTTCCCGTTGGCTTTTGGGATGTACACCCGGCGTGCTGGCTTCGGCTTCCAGGGTGTGACCTCAGTGTGTATTTCGGCCGCAAGCGCTAGCCGCTTACACGGTGTAAGCGCGATTTCCCCGTCTACTCCCGCCGTGCGCCGGCCCTGACTCTGCTGGGTCACCCGCCTGGTCGATACCAGTGTGTTCGAGTAAGACCGAAGCATGAGTTTTTGCAGATTGTGCACCTGCTTCTTGTCGCCACGTTCCGAAGCCACGAAGATTCGCTGCCTCAGCCGCTTCACGTCCGCCTCATGCCTAGCCCAGTCGATCCGGTGCCAATTAGCGTCGTCTTCCGGTCCATTCACCGTGGCGGCAGCGAAGGATACCGCGGCCAGAGCCGAGTCACTCTTCATCTGCATCCTCGACGTCTAACTTGCCCGAAAGTTCCAAGCGACCTTGCATAGCTGCACTTCGTAGGTTCACCTGACCCACGTCAGCTCCCTTGCGGAGGCAATGCTGGACGAAGACTCCAGCCTGCCTATCCGGCGGCTTATAGCACCCATGGCCGGAGGTGCCAATCCGGGTGGTTTTCACCTGGTCTTTCGACCTACCGGCGTTTGCTTCTTGGGTCATCCTGTCCCACTGCGGAGTTGAGCCTCACTTGCGAGTGGCCTTCCGGCTTTCCAAAGGCCGGGCCGCAGCCGAGGTTTCCACGTTCCGCACACACAACGTACGACCGGGGTGGGCGCCCCCTCTCCTCCGCTGGCGACGGTGTCCTCACGAGCGTTCACGGCCACGCCCGCCGTCCGGTCAACCAGGCCCGAGGGCCCTCCTGACCTGCCAGTATTCCTCCCTGCCCGCACAGCAGTTGGAGGTTTCACTTCACGGAGTGTTACCAGGGGTTCACGCGCGTTCGCCCGTCCGGTCTTTCCCTTGCCCGTAACCCCTGGAGCGCGGAGGGTCCTTTGGCTTTGCCTTGAGCTCTGCACCTCGTCATTACTGGCGACGCACATCAAGGAGGGAACGGTCTGTGAACACGAGACCGAATGTCGCAAATTCCTCCGTCTGCTTCATCAGTTGTTGTGTGCGACCTCGTGTCGCACCCGTGGTCGTGAGTTTGGTGCATCAGGGCGTCCTGCGGGACGCGTTCGCGGAAGCGTCACACTTCCGGTCGGAGCTGTTCGCGTGTCTGACCGCGCGGGGCGACGCGTTGTTTGAGCTGTGCGACGCGCTGTTGTGTACGGACGGGCCTGTGCGGACGCTGGTTGACCTGGCGCTCGCTCCCGAACACCGCCGCGGCCACGGAGCGCTCTACGGCGGGCTCAACCAAGGGCGGATCGATGTTGCCCGGCTTCGCTGGGCCCTGGCAGGGGTGCCGCTGCCGCGGGCGGCGGACGGCCGGCTGGTACTGGCCGTGGACGTCTCGCCATGGCTGCGGCCGGACGCTGACACCTGTGCCGACCGGTCCTTCTGCCACACCTTCGGCCGCGGCGAGGGCAAGCACCAGATGGTCCCGGGCTGGCCGTACTCGATCGTGGCCGCGCTGGAGACCGGTCGCACCTCTTGGACCGCGGTGCTGGACACAGTCCGCCTGGAGCCCGGCACGGACGTCGCCGCGGTGACCACGGTCCAGATCCGCGAAGTCATCGAGCGGCTCATCACCGCCGGCCAGTGGCAGGAGGGTGATCCTGAGGTCTTGGTGGTGCTGGACAAGGGATCTCGGCCGGGCACGGGCCGCAGCGGCCTCAAGCGCATGTACGGGCGGCTCGTCGCCCTACGTGTCCGTCCCGCCGGCCGCAAGTCCCGCCAGGCCGCCCGCGGTCCGGAACTGCCCGCGTGCTGGCTGCTGGCCGAATGGCCCGCCGCCGAGCCGGATCCGGTCCAGTTCTGGCTCTCCAACCTCCCCGCGGACACCCCGCTCACCACCCTCGTGCGGCTCGCGAAGCTCCGCTGGCGGATCGAGCACGACTACCGCGAGATGAAACAAGCCCTGGGACTCGCCCACTTCGAGGGCCGCACCTGGAACGGCTGGCACCATCACCTCACCCTCATCTCCGCCGCCCACGCCTTCTGCACCCTCCAACGCCTGGCCCGCGCCCCAAAAGAAACGGCGCCGGTCTGACCCTCTACCGGATCGTCCGCGAACTGCAAACCCTCCTCGCCACCTGGACCGGCGCCTGCCCCACCTGCCACCGCGACATACCCACGCTCATACCAACCTGACCAAGCCCTACTAGACCCCGACCGGGTCTCCTTCACCGAAAACCTGCGCAGCGTGCCTGTCACGCCGGGCAGCTTTCCCCCTGACCTCCTGGGTCAGAGGCTTGGTGATGCTCGAGCAGGACCTCCTGGAACGACTCCTGACCGCCAGACGCCTGCGCAGCCAGCCCCGCGTCGTCAAACGCAAGATGTCCAACTACCAGCTCAAGCGAGCTGAACACCATGACTGGCCGTAACCCACCCACACTGGCAACCAATCCATCCTCATCACGATACCCCAACCCGCAAGCCCGTAACGCAACAGCATTGCGTCTAAGCCGTTGTTAGCCCAGTTGCAGTTGCGTGGAGAGCATACCTGTTGTGTATTGGAGAAATGATCCGGAGCTTGAGGAGTACCCCTGCCGGCGACAACACCTACTGGGGTTCTCCCGTGCCCGACTGATGCCTTACATGCCCAGGCCAAGAGGGGGGTGCCTTGCGGTGCAGGTAGCAACCCAGCATCCGCACCTTTGGAGGCCTGCAAAATCGACAGATGAAATAATTTAAGTAGATACCATCACTAAGGAGTGCCACGTGGCATACTCGAAGGACGTCTACCTCTGCATATCTAAGAGCCAATGCGTCTCTAGCATAGGCAAGGATGGAACGGTTCAGTATTCTAGTGCAGGGATGAAATTTACCGCCGTCGGAGATGGCGGTCTTGAGTTTCAGCTCAAGTTTCCGAACGGAGATTTCCTGGCTCTCCAAAGTGCAGCGAAACCCTATTGCGTGCATCCAAGCAGTGAGCCGTCGAAGTATCCCTTTAGTGTATGCACGGGTGACGGTAGTAGCCTTGCAGTCTTTGGCGGCATTGATACGATCATGGACGACAATGGAAGACTACTGATGAGCAATTCAGGGAAATTCGTTCACTTGCAGGCCTCCCCGGGAGGGGGAGAATGGGAACCGCCCGGTCAATCAGATCACACCCAATATCTATGCTTCGACTGGAACACCTGCTTGGTGCAGGCTGCAGATGGCAAATGGGACGTGAAGGGAACTGGTGACGGTTTTTCGAGGCACGCCCTAGATGCATCAAATTTCACCCTGAAGTCGGTTAATGCATCAAAATATCTGATGTACGACAAGGAGGGTAAGCTTGCAAACCTGATCCGCCCGGGAGATTCTCGAGGGGTATTTACCGAATACAGCTCAGGGCATAAAATACTGGTCGGGATTGACTCTAAAGGCGACTTCTCAAGGGTTAACTATGACTTCAATAGTCGAACACTGGAGCTTATTGGAGGCGGCGAACCCCTGATTACGAGTGTTAGACTTTGCGATGACCCCTCCGGGCACGACCTATTTTCGCCGCGTTGGGAAGATCCGGGCAAGTGGATGTCTAACCTGCCGGACAGTGCACGTCTTCAGGACCTGACCATCCCGGGTACCCATGAATCTGGATCACTTGAATCCAAGAATACGAGGTATGACTATTGGCAGTGTCAGGACAAGGACATCCCCTGGCAGCTGAACAACGGAGTCCGATACCTCGACCTCCGTGCCAGCGGCAGCAACCTGAGGATTGTTCATGGTTCGAAGGCGGATCATGGAGTCAAGGAAATGCCGGACACTTTCGGTAGCATTCTCGGGCAGATTAAGAGCTTCCTGAGTGGGCACCCCACTGAGACAGTGCTGGTGCGCATGAGACGCGAAAACAACGATATCACTGATGGTCAGTTCGTCTCGACGTTCAATAGCATTGTGGCGCAATGCAATGCCAGCGGCCTTCTCTACCAGAAGAATGAAATCCCGAAGATCTCCGAGGTGCGAGGCAAGATCGTCATTCTTAGCGACGTGGGAGGGCTTGACGGCATTAGGTGGCCCGGTGGAGGCTCCGGCACCAGATCGAACGACAAGATGATTGTCCAGGACTTCTACGACGATCTGACTATCAACGCAAAGTTCGATCATGTGAGCACATTCGCCAAGCGGGCAAACCAGCAGAGTGAGAAGACTCAGCTCTACGTCAACCATCTTAGCGCAAATGCTAGTAGTCACGACGGCCACCTCAGCGCCTTGTCTCCGCTGAACTATGCCAACGGCTGGGGAGACGATGTCACTACGAAGATGGAGCACGGCATGCTCTATCGGACTAACCACGCGATTTCCGATTGGAATAATAGCTTCGGTAAGGCGAGCCTGGGCATCTTCGCCATGGATTACCCAGGATATAGCGGAGAGTCCGGACCTGCTCTTATTCGAGGTTTGATCAATTGGAACCGGCGCCTCTTCGGCTGAATATCAGCTTCAGAATCCCTCCGCCTTGATGATTCCTGATCCAGCTGTGAGGGCGACGGGCGGTGAGGGTCCGTGGCATCTCATCGTCGTGATGCGCCACCAGCCCTCCTGGAGGTTGAGCCAGCAGGCTCCGACAGGGATGAAGACGTGG
>NZ_JBAMDC010000041.1:0-34426 GCF_036961605.1 Streptomyces sp. KLMMK | reverse complement strand
TCATGGGGGAAACATGAGAAATGAACGGACACTCGCCGACTCACGGCTCCCGTCCCTGACCGGTCTGAGGTTCGTGGCGGCCCTGCTGGTCTTCTTCTTCCACCTGAGCGTGGAAAAGCTGTACGACGACGGCGCGAACCCGGTGTTGTCGAAGATCTTCAATCCGGCCGGCGGCGTCGGCGTCTCGTTCTTCTTCATCCTCAGCGGATTCGTCCTCGCCTGGTCGGCGAAGCCGAACCGGCCCGCCCGTGAATTCTGGCGCCGCCGCCTCGCGAAGATCTACCCGAACCACCTCCTGCTCTGGGTGCTCACCCTGCCCCTCCTGCTCCTGTTCGGGGAGCAGGTCGCCGCGGGATCCGCCACGGCGAACCTCGCACTGGTGCAGACGTGGGTCCCGCGCCTCGACTTCTTCTTCAGCGTGAACCGGCCGAGCTGGTCGCTGTGCTGCGAGCTGTTCTTCTACCTCATGTTCCCGTTGCTGGCGCGGTTCGTCGGACGGCTCGGCCGGACCGGCACCTGGACGCTCGTCGCGGCGACCGTCGCGGGCGTCTGGCTGCTGCCCGTGGCAGCCGGCCTCCTGCAGGGCGGGCCCGGCATGCCGCTCGACGTGTCGCACCCCGAGCTGGACAGCGGTGTGTCCGTGCGCCAGTACTGGCTGGTCTACGCCTTCCCGGTGTCGCGCTGCCTGGAATTCCTCCTGGGCATCGCCGTGGCGAAGCTGGTCAAGGACGGCGCCTGGCCCCGGATTCCCGTGGCGGTGGCCACGGGCCTGCTGGCGATCGGCTACGCCGCCGCAGTCCAGGCGCCCGTCCTCTACGGCCTCTCCGCCATCACCGTGATCCCCCTGACGCTCTTCATCCCGGCCGTCACGATGTCCGACCTGGAGGGCCGCAAGTCCCCCCTGAGGAGCCGGTCCATGGTGTGGCTGGGCGAGGTGTCCTTCGCCTTCTACCTCGTGCACCAGACCGTCCTGCGGATCGGGCACGACCTGCTCGGCCACGACAGGTCCTGGAACGCCTGGACGGCGTCCGCGCTCGCCGCGGCCTTCGCGGCGGTCACCCTTCTGCTCGCCTGGGCCGTCTACCGGTGGTGGGAGATGCCCGCCATGCGCCTGCTGACGACGCGGCGTTCCCACCGGAAGAGCGTTCCCGTGGCGGCCGGCGGCCCGCTCGTACGCCCCGGGACGGAGCTCGCGGCGCGGCGCCCCGCCGAGGCCGCCGCGGACAAGAGCTGAAGCCGGCCGCGCGCCTCGCCCTCACCCCGACCAGCACACCCTGAGGAACATCGACATGCTGACCCTGGACCGCGTCATCGAGCCGGAACACGCTGCTCCCACCCTGGCCCACACCCGCCCCGCCACGTGCCTCCAGTCCTACCAGTCCGCGCTGGAGCAGGTGGGAATCGGATCCGGATGGCACGTACTCGACGCGGGCTGCGGCAGTGGCGACTTCCTGCCCTGGCTCGCCGAGCTGGTCGGCCCCGAAGGGCGCGTGTCGGCGGTGGACCGGATCGCGCGGAACACGGCGATCGCCGAAGAGCGCATGCGTCAGTACGATCCCGGGCGTGCCGTGGACGTGCGCCACGCGAACGTACTCGACCTCCCCCACCACGACGGCGCCTTCGATGCCGTGTGGTGCGCCGACGTCCTGCAGCACCTGGACGACGGCATGCTCGAACGGGCCCTGAGGGAGCTGCGCCGGGTCGTGCGGCCGGGTGGGCTGGTGGCCGTTCAGGTGCCGGACGTCACGGCGCTCGCGGTACGGCCCGGCGATCCGTTCCTCCTCACCGACTTCTTCCGCGCGGCGGCCCCGTCCTGCCCGTACGCCCGGCAGTTGCTGCGCAGCCGTGAACTCCACCGGTGGCTGCGCGAGGCCGGCCTGGCCTCGGTGCGCCAGCACACGACGGTGATCGAGCACATCGCTCCGCTGGAGCCCGAGACCCTGCGGTTCTGGACCCGGATCTGCGCCCTCGTCGCCCGGCAGGCACGCGGCATGGGCAGCGGCTGGGACCACCGGATGGTGCCGTTCGCCGATGCCGGCGCGGAGGACCATCCGCTCCGCTCCCGGCACGGATACGTCAGCGAGGGGACCACCGTCACCGTCGGTACGGTGCCGGGCCCTTCCGAAAGTTAGGGTGACCTCACTAAGGGATGATGATATGTTCAATGAGGAGGTGAGCGGAGTGCGCGCAGTACCGCGTTCGGCACTGATCGAAGGCACCATCGACCGGCTGAAGTCCGAGATCGTCAGCGGCAGGTGGCCGATGGGCAGCAAGATCCCCATCGAGGACGAGCTCGTGGAGGAACTCGAGGTCAGCCGCAGCACGCTGCGCCAGGCGGTACAGGCCCTGGTGTACGTGGGCCTGCTGGAGACGGCGCAGGGCCGGGGGACGTTCGTGCGCGGCACCCATGAGGTGGACGCCGTCCTGACCCGCTACCTGGCCGACGCCGAGCTCCGCCACGTCCTCGAAACCCGGCGCGGCCTGGAGGTGGAGGCGGCCGGACTCGCCGCCGAGCGCCGCAGCCGGGCCGATCTGGACCGTCTCGCAGCGGTGTACGAGCGTCAGACGGCCGCCCACCGGGACGGCAGGGCAGGTGAGTTCAACCGGGCGGCGGTGGAGTTCCACACGGCCGTCGTCGAGGCCGCGGGCAACCCCGTGCTGGCCCGTCTGTACGGCAGCATGCTCGGCTCCGTCCGGGACTCGGTCCGGGTCGGCGGCGTGCGCCGGCCCGAGGAGCACTACGGGGACCCGGGACACGCCCGCATCCTGGAGGCGATCGACGGGGGCGACCCGCAGGCCGCCCGCGAGGCGGCGGCCGATCACGTGGCCGCCTTCCTGACCACGCTCGCGCCGGCCGGCGAGGACGCGCAGTGACGGCCCGGGGCGGCTCGCCCTCTCCCCAAGGCGAGCAGGAGCCGCTGTTCACCCGCACCGCCGTGGTGGCGTCCTGCTTAGGCATGGTCATCATCGGCGCGCTGATCGCCCTCTACGGCCCGGTGGTCCCCGCCCTGCGCGACCGGTTCGGCCTGTCGGAGCCGACGGCCGGCATGGCGCTGGCCGCCCAGTCCCTCGGCGCGGTGGTGGGCGTCCTCGGCTTCAACGCCGTCCATCACCGCATCGGCAACCGGGCCCTGCTCACCTCGTCCTACCTGACCATGCTGGCGGGCACCGTCACCTTCGGCCTCTCCGGGACCTGGCCCCTGATGCTGGCGGCCGCGGTCGTCACGGGACTCGGCCTCGGCGGCGTCGACTTCGCCATCAGCCGGCTGTTCCTCATCGGGCTCGGCTCCCGCGGACCGGCCCTGCTCAACGTGGCCCACGGCTGCTTCGGGCTCGGCACGGTCCTGGCGCCGGCCGTCATCGCCGTCACCGGCCCCGACCGCTACGGCGCGACGTTCATCGCGATCGGCTTCCTGACCCTGATCCCCCTGGCGTGCGTCCGCGGGATCCGTGCCCGCCCGACGCCCTCCGAGCTCGCCGCGGCCTCCCCCGCTCCCGCCCGCCGCTCCGGCGGACGCGGCACGGCCGTCGTGCTCGCCGGGTTCGTCGCCGTCTACATGCTGCACTTCGCGGTGCAGAGCGGCATCGGCAACTGGGAGCCCACCCACCTGCACGCGCTCGGTCAGAGCATGACCGGTGCGACCGTCGCGACGTCGGCGTACTGGCTGGCCATGACCGTCGGCCGCTTCCTCGTCGCCCCGCTGGCCCGCCGCTGGTCGCCGGCCGCGATCGTGACCGGCGCCTGCGCCCTGATGACCGTCAGCGTCCTGCTGGTACCGGTGCCGGGCCTCGCCCCCTGGGCGTACGCGGCCGCCGGGCTGTGCATCGGCCCCATCTTCCCCAACGGCCTGAACTGGCTGAACCGCTCCGCCCCCGCCGCGGGCAACGCCATGGCCTATGTCATCGCCGCGGCCATGCTCGGCTCCGTCGCCTTCCCGCCCACGCTGGGCGCGGTCATCGAGGAGTACGACGTCGGCGCCCTGCCCCTCGTGCTGTCCGTCCTCTGCCTGGTCACGCTGGCCATCAGCGCGGCCCTCGCGGGGCGGCTGCGCGGCACCCGGACGGAGACGGTGGCGGCCCGGGCGGCGCTCCCCCGGGAGACGGCACTCACCCAATCGACCGTACGAACGACAGGCACCCGAGAGAAAGGCGCGTCATGACCCAGCAGTGGGTGGCGGGATTCCGCAGCGCGGTGATCAGCCCGTACGAGGAGATCCGGCTCACCGAGCCGCGCGGCTTCGACGACCAGACGGTCCGTCAGGTCCTGTACATGGCCGGCGGCGGCGAGCGGATACGCGTGCGGCTCTCCAACCGCTACGGCCGCGCCCCGCTGACCGTCGCCGAGACCCGGGTGGCCGAGCGCAAGACGGCCGACGAGATCGTCGCCGAGACCGACACCGGTGTGCGGTTCGGCGGCTCGGCGCAGGTGACGGTCCCGGCGGGCGGCGAGGTGGTCAGCGACCCGGTCGACCTGTCCGTCCGGGCGGGCGCCGACCTCGTGCTCAGCCTCTACCTGCCGGCGCGGACCGGCCCGGCCACCTACTCGCACATGCCCGTCGAGACGGCCTACGTCACCGGCGGGAACCGGGCCGGGGCCACGGCCCTCCCCGGAGCCGAACAGGTGCAGGCCAGGTTCTACGTGACCGGGATCGACGTGCTCGCGCCCGAAGGCACGGCAGTCGCCGTCGCGTTCGGAGACTCCTGGTTCGAGGGCGTCGGCACCACCCTCGGCGCCAACCTGCGCTCCGTCGACGCGCTCAACCGGCGCCTGGAGCGCGGCTGGACCGTCAACCAGGGCATCGCCGGGAACCGGCTGCTGACCGACGAGATCGGCGAGCACGCCCTGGCGCGCTTCGAGCGGGACGTGCTGTCCGTGCCCGGCGCCGCCCACGTCCTGGTGAACTTCGGCATCAACGACCTGGGCCTGCCCGGAATGGTCGGTCTGCCCCCCGCCACGGCGGGCGAGCTGACGGCCGGGTTCACCGAGCTGGCCCGCCGTGCGCACGACGCCGGGCTGACGATCCACGCGGCGACCATCGGACCGTTCGCCGGCGCGGTCTACCCGGGCCACAACACCCCCGAGGGCCTCGCTGCGCGGCGCGAGGTCAACGAGTGGCTCCGCACCGGCGACACCTTCGACTCGGTCTTCGACGTCGCCCGCGCCGTGGAGGACCCCGCCCGGCCGGACCACATCCGCCCCGAGTTCGACAGCGGGGACGGCATGCACCTCAACGACGCCGGAGCCCTGGCGATGGCCGCCGCGGTCGACCTCGGCGCACTCACCCTCTGACGCCACCGGCGTCCCTCGGACCCACCCCGCACGGCGCACGTCTCGTGCACCCCCGGCCGTGCGGGGTGCCCCCGCTCCACCGCCCGCTCCCCGAGCGGGTCGCTTGCCGCACCACCTGCCGCACCGCCGCTCACGGGCGGCGGTGACATTGCGGGAGCCCGCCCCCGACCACCTGCGATCATGTGCCGGTGATACCGAGCACCACCGCACCCGCACCCCCGCCCGCCGCCCCGATACCGGCCTTCGCCGGTGACTTCGAGGCCCATCTGACCGTCCGCCCCTCCGCGACCGCCGGGGCGGACCAGTCCCTCCAGCGGTACGCGGCGGACCACGGGATGAAGTTCACCGACATCCTGCTGGACCGCGGCCGCACCCCCAGCCAGCCGATGCTCACCCTGCGCCGGTCCGGCGCGCTGCCGGACGTGCGAGGGGCGGTGGAGGCCGCGGCCCGCGGGCTGGACGGCGCCGGGTTCACGGTCGTACGGACGAAGATCGAGGCGGCCCCGTGGGCGGAGGGGGTGCCGGAGACCGACGCGGAGGCGGCGGTCCTCGGGGCGGGCTACTACTTCGAGCACCACCTGAAGCTGCTGCTCACCCCCGGTACGGACCTCGTGGCGCTCGCCGGCCTCGCCGCCGCCCACCGCGCGCACCTGTCGCGCAACGCCCGCCGGGTGCGCGCCGACGGACGCGCCGAGCGGTTCGTCACGCAGCGCTGCCGCGCGGTCGGGCGCCGGACGGCCGGGGCCCGGCTGGACGCGCTGGTGGCGGCCGTGCGGGCCGGCGGGCACACCCTCGTTTCCGAGGAGCGGGAGTTCGTCGTCCTCGACAGTGACGAGTCGCTCGACGCGGGGTGGATCGACGAGACGGACGGCACGGGCACCACCGGCTGCCGGACGGCTACGTCTGCCGCACCTGTCACGACAAGGCCCTGCGAGTCCGCGGATGCGGCCCGGACTGCGGCACCGACCGGGCACTTCCCGGCCTGCGGCCCGGCGACCGCGCTCCCATCTGCCCGGCCTGCGCAGGCTTCACCCTCTCCTACGAGTACTCCCGATGCGGCTTCGAGGGCAAACTGCACGGCCGACAGGGCATTGAAGACCGTCCAGAGCGGCGGCCGCCAGATCTTCACGGGACTGGAGGGCGGAGTCGGCCTCCTCGTCTTCCGGCGATTCTCCGGCGGCCGACTGGCGATCGAGATCGGCCAAGGCGGACCTTTGGGCCGGAATCAGAAGGCGGGAGCCCTCGGCACACAAGGAGCCGCCGGCGCTGAGGGGTCCAGGGCCCGCTTGACCAATCCGATCGCACGCGGGCTGTACGACATGCTCAGATGGGCGGAGAAGTCGACGAAGCAGCCCTCCTGCAAGGTGATGTTCCGCACCGTTGCTCCGGGGCCCGCCGTCATGAACGTGCTCTGCCAGGGGGTGGTGATCTCGTCGTACTTCGTGCCGATCACGGTGTAGTCGACCCCGGGAACGGTGTCCCCGCCGGCGTTGAGCTCCTTGATGAAGTCGGACTTCTCGTACTGCTGGATGCCCGCCTTCCCCAGGGGCTTTGCCCCGGACTCCAGGATGTGGAGTTGGTCGGCGAGGGTCTCGATGCCGCTCATGGTGGTGCCGTGGTTGGTCGCGCCGAGTTGGACGACCTTCTTGACCTTGTTCTTCGAGGGGTCGCTCGTGTTCGCGCCTCCGTCGGCCTTGAGATACCAGCGGGACAGGGTCCCGCCCTGGGAGTGGCCGACGAGGTCCACCTGCCCGGAGCCGCTGGCGGCGAGCACCTTGTCCACGAAGGCGGCCAGCTCCTTGGAGGACTTCTTGATGTCTCCGTAGCCCTTGACGGTGGGAGCGAGAGCTACTCCGGCGTCGTCGGTGTCGCCGAAGTCGAGGGCGTAGACGCAGTAGCCCTGGGCTTTCAACTCGGGGGACATCCGGGCCCAGTTGTTGTAGCGGTTCTCGTAGGTGCCGTGGACCAGGACGACCGGCCGCGGGTGGGCGGCGCTGGGACGGCAGTTCCAGTCGTTGGCGCCCGGCGGATCGATGTCGAGGCGGAGGATGGAATAGACCATGGCGGGAAGGAAATTGTCCTGCGCCGGGCCGGTCTCCGCTGCCGCGGGCGTGGAGGTGGCCAAGACCGTCGCCGCGGCGGCGGCACAGACGGCGGTGACGTATCTGGGTATGTGCAAGACGGCTCCTGAGTAGTGCGGAACTCGGACCACGCGCGATTTTTCCCATGAGTGCCGACCGAGGAGGGAACCCCGGGTGACCTCCCCGGCGTCGCCACCGGATGACGCATCGTCACCCCCCTCGGATCTGATACCGCCCGAGGAGGATCCCGGACCATCGGCCGGATGTCCCCGGGGCGGCCTCCGGGCCCTCGGTGTGCACATCGAGGCGGGAGGCTCTAAAGGGAGGGAAGCACAGGCGCGTACTCACACCCCGCGAACAGCCGGATCATCACACCAGTCACACCCGGCCATCACATCTCTACAAGATCGCGTTACAAGCTCTATGTCCGCAGATCACTTGGGCGATGTGCGGTGACAGACCGTTCATGATGGCGTCGGTCACGAAGATCCTGCGGAAGTCGTGTGGAGAGAAGACGAGCGGTTCGCCGCCGGCGTTCGGACAGGCCCGTAGCGGCCAGCGCTGGTCGCCATGGTGTGCCTGCTCGACGACGGCAACGGGATCCTGATCGCCGACGAGACGGGGGGTGCGAAGTCCTCGACCGACGCGGTGGCCGCTGCCCGCCCGTACTCCGGTTCGGTCGGCGGAATCGGTCTATACCAGGTCGCGGTGCACCCGGCCTTAGCCACGTCCGTTGCACGTAGGTGAGGCGGTCTGCTTCAACGTCGCGAAGGGCCACAACGCGGTACGCGGTGAACCAGTCGAGGGCTGCCATGGCCATCCCGAAAGCCCAGCCAGCGGTAGTTGACCCATGCGGGGCGAGGAGTATGAGGCAAACCACCACCGGCAGGGCGACGAAACCCGCCGCCAGGAACACACGGGTGGGCGTCTCGCCGAAAGCAATCGGAACGGTGCGGCGTCCGATCCTGACGTTTTGGGCGATGTCTCCCACGCGGCGGTCAGCATGAACAGAGTGCCGAGGAACATGCCGTGGTCTTCGATGACCCAGTGCCACGAGAGGCGAAGGTCGTCGTGGAGGAAGATGATCACGACCCGCAGAAGAGCCCATTCTGACGTGGAGGCAGCATTAACAGCCAGGTTGACCAGCGTCTTTCTCCACTCTCCCTGCGTTGGAAAACTTCAAGACCATGATCAAGGCGTGATTAGTACGCGTCGCTGACCTGCCGAGGGAGGCCCCGCCCTACCAGGGGCTTGCGGTCCTCCACCAGGGTCGGCGCCGCCGGTCCCCGGCTGGCGGGCGCGGTGCTGCTGATTCGACGCGATCCGCGGCACCATGCCGAACGCCGGATACCGGGAATCGGACTACCGCTTGGCCCTCCAGACCTACCCCTCGCCCATTCCCAGCGGTGCGGAGAACAGGTACCCAGAGTCCAGCCGACAGCAGCGCATCACCAGTCGACCGGGACGAGCTCCTGCGCCGCCTGGCCGGCCGGAACCAGTGCAGGGACGCCAACACCCTCACCGTGAACGCCTCCGCGCTGGACGACTTCTTCGCCCGCTTCGAGCCCACCACCCGCACAGCCTAGACCCAGGCGAACCGCCCACTGCCCAGGCTCCCTTCAACCGAAGGCTACCGGCCGGTTACTTGTCACTTGGTCGGCTGCTCTTTTGGGTCGGCTGCTCTTTAACGTCACGTCGGCCGTGAGTTCAGCGGGACTGAGGCAGTTGCACCGGAGACCCATGGCGTCTTCGGCAGTTAGGCTCGAAAGGGCGGTGGGTTCATCGCCGCTGGATCGGCAGGAAATCCTTGGGGAGGCTGGTCCTGAGGGACGGGCTGCACCGGATCACCGGGCGGCGTGGTAGGCCAGATTCACGGCCAAAGCAGCCACGGGCAGACAGAAGAACACGGCCCAGGGACCCAACTGGTAGTCACGAACGCGCAGGTGGGCGCAGAGTGCACCAAGGAAGTACAGCACGAGGCCGATGGCAGCGAGCATGCCCAGCACCGGCACGGCGAACCCGGCCAGCAGCCCCAGCGCCCCCAACGCCAGCAGTGCGCCCAGTGGGCGCATCCAGAACCGGGGCACACGCAACTTGTCCGCCTGGCTCTTGGGGTAGTCGTGGCCGATGAAGTTGGCGATGGCGGCCGAACCGTTGACAGCCGCGGTGAGGAGGGTGACCACGAGGTAGGCGGCAAACATGAGAAACTCCTTCTTCTGCTCGAGAACGACGGTTTAGTGTTCGTCTCCTTGACGCAGACAGCACCTCAAGATGTGACACACCCTGTCACTGAGCGTTTGATGCTGTTTTAGGACGGCATCTAGCGCTTTCCGGCCCTGACGTCCCATGCTGGGGAGACTGACGAGCGGGAAGCGCGTGACGTGGCACGTGGGGAATGTTTCATCCCGGCCCCTCCTGTGTCATCCCAAGGCGTTCCGGCCGGCAGCCGTTTGCCTGCTGGCCAGTTTGGTTGCCGCGCAGTACATCGGAAACATGACTCCGCGCCGTGGCTATCCCAGCGATCTGTCCGATGCCCGCTGGCAGCTGATCGAACCGGTGCTGACCGCCTGGCGGGCCGAGCGCCGCGGGCGTGGCCTGGACATCGGCCGCCCGCCCGAGCACGACCTGCGCTCCCTGATGAACGCTGTGCTCTACGTCGACCGCACCGGCATCCCTGGCGATATCTGCCGCACGACTTGCCTCACTGGCGAACCACCTACGGCTACTTCGCGGCCTGGCAGAAGGACGGCATCTTCGAGCAGCTCAGCGGCCTCCTGCGGCGCCTGGTCCGCGAGGCCGCAGGCCGAAACGCCGAGCCCTCCGCGTGCGTGCTGGACTCCCGGACCATCAAGACCTCCGCCAACGTGCACCTCGCGGACCAGGGCACGGACGAGGGAAAGCGCATCATCGGCCGCAAGCGCCACCTCGGCACGGACACCCTCGGCACTGCTGCTGACCGTCATGGTCACCACTGCGAGCATGTCCGACACCGCGGCCCGCTGACGTCCTGCACCGCCTCGTCGACGAAGGAACCGTCCGTGCCGTGGGCGTCTCCAACTGGACCCCGCCCCGCATCCTGGCCCTCACCCACGCCCTGGCAGAGCGCGGGCCGCACCGACTGACCGTGACCAGCCCCCTATGGAGCCTGGCCCGCCGCACCCGCCACGCCACCGACCCCGAACTCATCGAAGCCGACCAGCACCACCTGGAACTCGCCCGCCAGCAGCGCCTGATGGTCATGCCGTTCCGCACCAGCGCCCTCGGGTTCTTCACCCCGGCCTTCACCACGGGCCGCCTGCGCCACCACGACTACGTCTCCCGCGCCTACGGCACCGACGACAACATCGCCCGACGCCGGCGCGCCGCCCGCCCGGGCGACGCGCTCGGCGCCACGGCCCATCAGGTCGCCCTCGGGTTCCTGCGCGCCTTCGACGTGCCCGTTCTCCCCGTCATCGGCGCCACCCGCCCCGCCCACGTCCATGAAGCCGCTCACGCCTGTGCCTTGGACCTCACGGACGAACAGCGCCGGTACCTCACCGGCGGCGCACCCCAGTAGGACGGCGGCGGCAGGGCAGCGAACGGGGGCTCGGTGACTACGCTGGTACCGCGGTCAGCTTGTCTTTTAACCTCTGTGCGCTTGTGTCTGCGGGTGCCTCTCCGTAGTGCGCGGGTTCTGATCACGCGGAGGGGGAGAGCTGTTCGCGCACCCATTTGGGATCGGGGTTGGTGTGTGGCTGGCCCGCCACGACGACGGTCGGCACGGTCTCGTTGCCGTCGTTGGCTGCTCTCACCGCTGCCGCTCCTGCCGGGTCGCGCCAGATGTTGACCCAACGCAACTGGCGGGCGCTGCGGCCCAGCCGGATGCGCAGTCGTATGCAGTACTTGCAGCCCGGCCGCCAGTAGACGACCGGTCGGCCGTCGACCGCGCTGCGGCGTTGTGCTTCCTGCGCACCGATCGACCTCGGGAAGATCAGAGGTGAATTCACGCTGGCGAACGCGAGGAACGCCAGCAGGAGTGCTGCGGCTGTGCCGGGACTCCCCTTCAAGACCTGCCCAGTCGCGACGGCTGAGCCGCTGAGCACAAGCAGCATCGGCAGGATCCAAGCGCGCATCATGGTGATGCAGGCTATCGGTGAGTCGAAATGCTCCTCGAACCAGGCCGCTCACCTGGGTGTTCGGCGGACGCTGATGCGGCTTCGTCTGATCATGTGCTCCGACCAAGGATGCATGTGACCACGACGAAGGGTCGGGTAGCGGGGGCGCCTCTGCGTCCCGCAAATGCCCAGCTGGGCTACCCGGTTCGATACGCCGTTCAAAGTCAGTCAGGCAGCGCCACGGTGAGATCCACCTCGACGAGCTGTCCCGAAAAGCCCAGCTGGGCGACGCCCAAGAGCGTGCTGGCGGTGGTGAACGCCGGGCCCAGGGCAGACTCGGTGAGCCGACGCCATGCGGCTCCGAGAATGTCCCTCTCATCGCTCCGCACGTAGATCACTGACCGCACCACATGTTCAGGCTGGGCACTCACCGCTGCCAAGGCAGCGAGCGCGTTCGCGACAACCTGGTCGACCTGCGCCTCGAGGGAACCGGAACCGATGAGGTCACCATTCCGATCAAGCGGGCACTGCCCCGCCAGATAGGCGGTACGGCCTGCCTCCACCACGGTGATGTGGTGGTAGCCGGGTGTCTCATGCAGCTGATCGGGGTTGATGCGGGTGATCTTCTCAGTCATGTCAGCGAGTCTGACCAGCGTGGTGCCGGCACGCACCGCATTTTCTCCACCGGCAAGCATTCCGCAGCGACGTGGGGTTAAAGAACAAGGTCAGTGCCTGTGCGAGAACCTGCGGAATGTGGGCCGGGGCGGCGCAGTCACCTTCGAAGCACCGGCGCCGCCTCACGGCACGAGCCCGGCCGCGCTACGCGAACCGGACTCTCCAGCGGCATGTGTGGTGGTTTCCATACTTCTGCCGAGCGTCGCTGCCACCCCTTGAACGCCATCCCCACTGTGACTGAGCGTGCCAGTTGGCCAGTGAGCGATTGGGGTGGCCGTGGCGTTGGCTTAACGGCCACAGCTGTGGGTACGGCCTGTGCCTGGCGTGGGCGCGGTGGTGACGGCCGTCGCACGAACCGATGGCGGCGCCCGCCCGCCTCAGCCGAGTGGCCGGTTCAGTCGCGGAGGAGTTCGGCGACGTGAGCGTAGGAGGCGTCCCCGTAACCGGCCGTCATGCCCTTCCTGGCGATCTCGTGGGCGGCGGAGATGACCGTACTGTCCACCCCCCGGCTGCGGGAGGCGCCGAGGACGTGGGACATGATGGCCGCCGCCGAGCGGAGGTTGGAGCCCCCGGCGGGGTAGCTGCCGGTGTCGACCTGCTCGGCGAAGGCGTCGATGACATCAGGCAGGAGACCGGCGACCCCCTTGGCGTAGGGGGCCAGGTCGCGGGCGGTGACGCCCTCGGCCCCGGCGAGGGCGAAGGCGTGGACGACACCGGTCAGCGCGGTCCAGAAGATGTCGAGCAGCGCGACGTCGTGCGCCCCCGCACGGCCAGGGTCCGAACCCAGGTGCACGCAGGTGCCGCCGACGGCCTGGAGGGCGTCGCGGTGGCGTTCGTACACATCGGCCGGGCCGCTGTGCAGAACCAGGGTGGACGGGCCGCCGACCAGGTACGTCGGAACCATGATGGCACCGTCGAGGTAGTCGATCCCGTGCGCGGCGGCCCACTCGGCGGTGGCGCGGGCGTCGTCGGGAGTGCCGGCGGTGAGGTTGGCCAGGGTGCGGCCCTTGAGCGCGGCGGTGTACGGGGCGATGACGGCGCGGACGGCGTCGTAGTCCAGCACGCAGACCACCACGAGGTCGCTCGCCGCGATCGCGTCGGCAGCGGTCGCGGCCTCGACGGCGCCGCTTTCCACCAGGCCGTCCGCCCGGCCCGGGGTACGGTTCCACACGGTTGTGGGATGGCCCGCGGCCAGGAACGAGGACGCCAGGGCCCGGCCCATCGGGCCCAGGCCGAGAACGGTGACGGGGGAAGCAGACATGGGAAACTCCGAGATCGTGACGGTGACCGATCCGCACACATGCGGGATGGGCGTGGCCGTCGGGGCGTTCGAGGGCAAATGGAAGTCGTTCATCA
This sequence comes from Streptomyces sp. KLMMK, assembly GCF_036961605.1. Lineage (NCBI taxonomy): Bacteria > Bacillati > Actinomycetota > Actinomycetes > Kitasatosporales > Streptomycetaceae > Streptomyces > Streptomyces sp. KLMMK. Next base: position 20,930 of record NZ_JBAMDC010000041.1, on the reverse strand, counting down.
TGTGGGCGCTGTCCGACGGCCCGCGCCGTTTCGGTCAGACCCGGCGACTGGTCACCGGCATCAGCGAGAAGGTGCTGACCCAGCAGCTTCGGGAACTCCAGGCGGACGGGATCGTGCACCGGGAAGACCACGAAGAGGTACCGCCCCGGGTCGAGTACTCACTGACCGAGCAGGGCCGTCGGCTCTACGAACTGCTTGAACTGCTCTCCGCCTGGGGCCGGGATCACCTGGCCGCGAGGGAAGGGTCGATGAGGGACGAAGGGCTTGGCGCGCCTCCACCAGACTCCCCGGGCACCGCCTCTTGATCAAGTACGCACCTTCAGGTACGTGCCACGCCCCGTCTCGGCCCGGCCCGGCCCCCGCACTGTCCCGCCGCCATCCCGCCGAAGGCGGGCAAGGGGCGTCGTCCGCCCAACTGGCCAAGCGAAGCGCTCAGTGTGCGACACGAAGTCGCACCACGTAAGTAAGGACAGCCACGTGAAGGAGGCCATCGGGGTGCAACAGGTGAGGGGAAGGCTGGACGGGCGAACGCAAGTGAGCCCTTTATGATGCCTCGCGACTTTGAGACCGCGTCGATGGCGTGTCGGCGGCGGTCACAGGACCCGGTGCTGAAAGGCACCAAGCGACTTCGGGTAATTGAGCCCGGAGGGAGGACACCGCTGGTCCCGGGGTAGAGGGGCGCCCACCCCAGCCGCGTCTTACTGGTGCGGAACGTGGAAACCCCGTCGAGGTCCAAGCCACTGGCTTGGTAGGCCGATCGTAAGGAAGGCTGAAGTACCCGGCGGGAGAAGGAAGATCCAAGAAGCGAAGGCCGGCAGGCCGAAAGGCCGGAGGAAACCGGGAGTGGGACCTTCACTCTCGCATAACTCGCCGGATACGGGTCCTGATGGCCCGGCCCGAAAGGGCGCCCACGTGGATCAGGTGAGCCTTTGAAGACACCACTGCAAGGAAGCCGGAACCCGAGGGACAAGTTGGACACCGGAGACGAACATGGAGATCACGGCACCTGTCGTGATGCCCTCGCCTGCGATGAATGGGCCCGAGGACGACTTACTCGACCGGCACGGCAACGACTGGGCCACCTGTGAGGAGAACGTACGGCGGCTGAGGCAGAGGATCTTCAAGCCAACGCAGGAATCCATCGGTCGTCGAAGCCCTGGAAGGCCAGACCGGTCAAGCGAGTATTCATCTCGAAAAGCAACGGGAAACAGCGACCACTCGGCATTCCGACTGCTCACCCATACGGCCCGCAAAGGCCGCTCGGGATCACGTACGGGAAGCTGCTGCGCCGAGTCATCTCCGGCGTCGGTACTGTTCCCTGGTCAGGCGACGCAGCCCCAGGAAATATGACGGGTGGTCAGCAAAGTCAGCATTCAGTCAGCATCAGACCCGCCAGAGGTCGCCGCAGGCCGCCGGAGCCCGCCGAGGTCAACCATCCCTCATCCCCCTGCTGACCTGCTAAAACACAGGTCAGCGGCCTACCCGACCAACACCTGAGGAGCCCCGCATGAAAATGCTGATCAACGTCCCCGAGTCCGTCGTCCCCGACGCCCTCCGCGGTATGGCCGCCGCGCATCCCGAGCTCAGTGTCGACGTCGAGCGGCGCATCGTCGTGCGGCGGGACGCGCCCGTGGCCGGGAAGGTGGCGCTCGTGTCCGGGGGCGGGTCGGGGCACGAGCCGTTGCACGGGGGGTTCGTGGGGGCCGGGATGCTGGATGCGGCGTGTCCCGGGGAGGTGTTCACCTCGCCGGTGCCCGATCAGATGGTGCGGGCCGCCGCTGCCGTGGACAGCGGCAAGGGCGTGTTGTTCATCGTGAAGAACTACACGGGTGACGTCCTCAACTTCAACATGGCCGCCGAGCTGGCCGAGGACGAGGGCATCCAGGTGGCGAGCGTGCTCGTCAATGACGACGTCGCCGTCACCGACAGCCTGTACACCGCCGGGCGGCGCGGCACCGGGGCCACGCTCTTCGTGGAGAAGATCGCCGGTGCGGCCGCCGAGGAGGGGGCGCCGCTGGAGCGGGTGGAGGCGATCGCGCGGCGGGTGAACGAGGCGTCGCGCAGCTTCGGGGTGGCTCTGGCCTCGTGCACCACTCCCGCCAAGGGCAGTCCCACCTTCGACCTGCCCGCAGGGGAGCTGGAGCTCGGCGTGGGCATCCACGGCGAGCCGGGGCGGGAGCGGCGGGCGATGATGACGTCGGGCGAGATCGCGGACTTCGCCGTGGACGCCGTGCTGGCCGACCTGCAGCCGACCGGCCCGGTGCTGGCGCTGGTGAACGGGGCCGGAGGGACGCCGCTGCTGGAGCTGTACGGCTTCACCGCCGAGGTGCACCGCGTCCTGCGCGAGCGCGACGTGCCGGTGGCGCGGACGCTCGTCGGCAACTACGTCACCTCGCTCGACATGGCCGGCGCGTCGGTGACGCTCTGCCAGGTGGACGAGGAACTGCTGCGGCTGTGGGACGCGCCCGTGCAGACGCCCGGGCTGCGCTGGGGACGCTGACCCGCCGCCCGCTGCCACCGCCGCTGCCACCGCCACCGGTTCAGCCCCGCGTCACCGATCCCAGCCACAGCGTGTCCCGCGCCCTCGTCATCGCGACGAAGAGCTGGCTTCGGTGGAGCTCGCGGCGCTCGCGGACGACGCCCTCGTCGGTGCCGTCGCCCGCCCCGGCCGCGGCCGGGGCGTCGTGGTCGGGCAGGTGCACGTGTTTGAACTCCAGCCCCTTGGCCCGGTGGTAGCTGCCCAGCTTCACACCGGGCACCGGCCGGCCGTCGTACTGCTCCAGGGTGATCGCGGGTATGCCGGCCCGGGTGAGCAGCCGCCGGTAGCGGTCCCGCTCCGTTCCGGTGCGGCAGAGCACCGCGGAGTCGGGCCACGCTTCGGGGCCGAGGGCGTGCAGGGCGGTGAGGAGCGCCTCGTCGTGCTCGGCCCGGGTCGCCGCCGTGAACCTGGTGACCCGGCCGTCGCCGTAGGCGGGGTCGACGTCGCGGCGCCCGGCCGTCGGGGTGCCGTCGATGTCGTCGAAGGAGTCGTCGGCGACGACGGCGAGGGCGGCGTCGAGGATCTCCTTGGCGTTGCGGTAGTTCTTGCGCAGCACCTGTCCGCGGCCTCGGACGTCGATGCCCGCGTCGGAGAGGCGGAATCCGCCGGGGTAGACGGCTTGCTGGCCGTCGCCGACGAGCAGCAGGCCGTTGTGCGCGTCGCCGACGAGCGCGTGGAGCAGTCGTACGCCGACGAAGGTGAGGTCCTGGACCTCGTCGACGACGACCGAGGTGTACGGGGTGGCGCCGGGGTGGGCGAGGGCCTCGGCGAGGGCGAGGGCGAGGATGTCGTTGAAGTCGTGCACGCCCTTGCCGGTGCGGTTGCGCTCGTACTCCTCGTACAGCGCCCACACGGCCTCGCGGTGGGGCCGGCGCAGATTGGTGCGGCGGCGCCAGCGCCGCAGGGGCGGGGCGTACTCCTCGAAGGCCGTGAGCCCCCGGCCCTTGATGACGTAGTCGATCTCGTCCTTCCAGTATCCGGGTGCCGGGTCGAGGGTCTCCAGGACCGTGCCGCGGCCGTGGCTCTGCCAGGCCCGGCCGAAGGCGCCCTCGGCCCTGTCGCGGTCGAGCCTGCTCGCGACGCCGCGTTCGCGGAGGAACTCGCCCGCCCAGGAGTGCAGGCTCCTGAAGTCGACCCGGTCGGCGACGGCCGGGGCCATCGTCCGCAGGAACGTGCGCTGCACGCGGGGCAGGTTGTTGGCGAAGGTCACGTAGAGAATCCGGCCCGGGGTGCGTGCGGCGAGGTACGCGGCGCGGTGCAGGGCGACGACGGTCTTGCCGGTGCCGGCCGGTCCGCTGACGCGCGCGGGGCCGGACCAGTTGCGGCGTACGAGGGCGAGCTGGTCGGGGTGGAGGAACGTCATCCACTGTTCGATCGGGGCGCTGCGGGCGGCTTCCAGGGCCGCGTTCCGTATCCCCTCCGCGTCGAAGAGCGCGTCCTCGAAGAGCGCGTCCCCGGGCCCGGCCGCGGAGGGCGCCGCCGATGCCGACGGTGCCGCCGACGGCCCCGACACCGCCGACACCGCCGATGCCGTCGGCGCTGCGGGCCCGGTGCGGGCCGAGGTGTCCTCGTAGTCGCGGAACACCTGCTCCAGGTGGTCGGCGACGGCCTTCACCTCGGACGGGCGCAGCCGCAGCCGTTCGGCGACGAGCGCCGGTGTCACGTCCCGCTCCCCCAGCAGCCGTACGGTGCCGAGCCGGGCGTTCACGGACCGGCCGGCGAAGACCATCAGCGGCTGGACGGCCACGGGGGACAGGTTCCGCGCGGAGACGGCGTTCTCCGCCAGCCGGGTCACCTTGAGCAGCTTGTCGACCTCGCGGTCGTACGTGCGTCCGCCGGCCGTCAGGTGCCCGCCGGCCGCCTCGGGGGCGTGGCGCCAGTTCTTGACGTCGATGACGAAGACGCCCCCGGGGCCGACGAGCAGCATGTCGACGTTGGCCGAGCGGGTGCCGGGCCAGCGCCGGTCGAGCAGCAGGCGCCAGCCGCGCCGGGTGAGGACCTGCAGCTTCGCGGCGACTTTGCGTTCGCCCTCGCTCGCGGCTTCCCAGTTGCGGACCTCCCACTGGGCGGCCCTGAGCTGTTCGCGCAGCTCGCGTTCGTACCGCCGGGCCTCCTGCGCCCGCTTCCACGCCGATCCCCCCGCGCCCATGAATGCCCGCCCCTCCCCGACCGCCCCCGGACGTAAAGTGATGATCTTATAACGCACCGGAGTGGTCGCGGGAGGTCTCGGACGTGACGCGGCGGCCTCCTTACTTGACGTTGACCGCCGCCCACGCGGCGGCGACCCCCGCGTACTCGCCGCTGCTCGCGCCGTAGAGATCCGCCGCCGCGCGCAGCGTCGCTCCACGGGCCGCCGCGTAGGTGGTGTTCGAGGTCATGTGGGCGGTGAGCGCGCGGTACCAGATCCGCTCGGCGGCGGACCGGCCGATGCCCTTCACGGGCTTGCCGTCGCAGGTGGGGCTGTCGTAGGCGACGCCGTTGATGACCTTGGGGCCGCTGCCCTCGGCGAGCAGGTAGAAGAAGTGGTGGGCGGGGCCGCTGGAGTGGTGGACGTCGATGCCGCCGATGCCCGGGTACCAGTAGTCCTTGGACCGGCCGTCCTTGGAAGGGTGGTCCATCCGGCCGCTCACGCTGTTCCCGGTGATGTCGGTGCGCTCGCCTATGAGGTAGTCGCCCGGGTCCGCCGGGTTGTTCGCGAAGAACTCGGCCGCCGCGGCGAAGATGGTGCTGGTCGCCTCGTTGAGGCCGCCGGACTCGCCGCTGTAGGTCAGCTTGGCGGTCGCCTCCGTGACGCCGTGGGTCATCTCGTGCGCGCCGGTCTCGATGGTGACGGGGGACCGCCCGTTCCCGGTGCCGTCACCGTCGCCGTCGCCGTACGTGATGCAGCCGCTGCCGCCGTCCCAGAAGGCGTTGGCGTAGTGATTCCCGTAGTGGACGCGGCTGCAGGTGCCGCGGCCGTCGCCGTGGACGCCCTTGCGGCCGTGCGTGCCCAGGTAGTAGTCCCAGACGACGGCCTGGACGTAGTGGGCGTCGACCCCGGCGGACTGCCGTCCGCCTTCGCACCAGATGTTGTCGGCGTCGGTGAACAGCGTGCCGTTGCCGGTGGTCGCGCCTTTCATGTCGTACGTCTTGTGGTTGCCGCGCTTGGGGTCGTTGAGCTCGTAGAGGCCCGTGGTGGTGTTGCGGGTGGTGTCGAGCGTGACGTCGCCGTAGCTGCCGCAGCCGGTGCCGGTGGCCGGCTCGCCGGCCGGGTGGGCGCTCGCGGGGCCGGCCTGCAGTCCGGACACCAGGAGGACGGCGGCGGCCTGGAGGGCCAGAGCGGGAGCGACGGGCCTTCTGCGGAACTTTCCGCGGAGCTTTCCGAGGGAGCCCGGGACGGGCTGTCTGCGGGGCATGCGGCACCTTCTTCGGGCTGCGACGGTGAGGGACGTGTCTGCCGGGGGAACCGTGGGGCAGGAACGAGCGTGCCACCGCATGCCGCTTCTTGTCAGGATCCCGACAATGAACGTCAGTTGTGCGGCGCTTGCGATCCATGTGATCCATGTGATCCATGTGGTCCATGTGGTCCACGCGATCCATGTGATCCGTTCGGCCCGTGCGGCGCGTGCCGGAGGTAGGCCAGGACGGCGCTGACGCGCCGGTGCAATTGCGGTATTTCGGCGAGGCCCAGCTTGGCGAAGGTGGAGTTGACGTGCTTCTCGATGGTCGACTCCGACAGCCGCAGGGACTCGGCGATCGCCCGGTTGGTCTTGCCCTCCGCCATGTGCCGCAGGACGTCGAGCTCCCTGCGGGTGAGCCGTGACAGCGGCGCGTCGGCAGTGCGGGCGTGGCTGCCCATCAGCACCTCCACGATGCGCGGGTCGACCACGGAGCGCCCCGCGACCACCTCGCGCAGAGCGCGCAGCAGTTCGTCGACCTCGCCGATGCGCTCCTTGAGGAGGTAGGCGAGGCCGTCGGTGCCGCAGCGGAACAGGTCGAAGGCGTAGTTCTCGTTGGCGTGCTGGGAGAGCACGACGACGCCGATGCCGGGGTGGCCCGCACGGATGGCGTGCGCGGCGGTGATGCCCTCGGTGTGATGGCCGGGCGGCATGCGGATGTCGGCGATGACGACGTCGGGGCGGAAGCGCTCGACGGCGTCGAGGAGTTCGACGGCCGTGCCGACCGCGGCGACGACGTCGGCCTGTCCGGTGTCCTCCAGCAGCCGCCGGGTGCCTTCGCGCACCAGATAGTGGTCCTCGGCGATGACGACGCGCAGGGGGTCAGGCACGGGTCTCCTCCCTCACTCGCTCCACGAGCCGCGCACGGATGGTGGTGCCCGAACCGGTGCCGCTGGTGATCGTGAGCTCGCCGCCCACGGCCTCGATGCGGTCGCGCATGCCGGTGAGCCCGGAACCGCGGGTGGTCTCGGTGGGGAAACCGGCGCCGTCGTCGCGGACCTCCACCAGGAGCCTGCCGCCGCTGCGGGCGATGCGGATGGTGACGTGGGTGGCTCCGGCGTGCTTGAGCACGTTGGTGAGCGCCTCCGAGACCAGGTAGAAGGCGGACTCCTCGATGTCGAGGGCGAAGCGCACCCCGCCCAGCGACTCCTCGCTGTGGACGGTGACGGGGAGGGGCATCCGGCGGGCGCAGGAGGTCACGGCGGCCACGAGTCCCTGATCGGTGAGGATCGGCGGGTGGATGCCGTGGGCGAGTTCGCGCAGCCCGTCGATGACACGGTAGGCGTCGTCCTGCACCTCGGTCAGGGCCGCGTCGATGTCGCCGCCGCGGTGCAGGCGGTTGCGGGCGAGGGCCAGTTTGGCGACGAGGGCGACGAGTTCCTGCTGGATGCCGTCGTGGAGCCGGCGTTCGATGCGGCGGCGCTCGGTGTCCTGGGCGTGGACGATGCGGGCGCGGGAGGCGTCGAGCTCGGCGGCCTGCCGCTGCACCTCCTCGACCCGGGCGCACAGCTCGGCGGCCAGGCGCACGTTGTGCACGGCTAGGGCGGCGGACCGGGCCAGGGTCTCGCCGATGTCGTGGTCCTCGGGAGTGCAGCGGCCCTCGGCCTTGGGGCCGTATTCGATGAGGCCCAGGACGTCCTCGCCGTACAGGAGGGGGAACTCCCCGAGGGGCGCGGCGCCGGGGGGCCGTTCCCCGGCCCCGGCGGCGGACACGGGCAGCCCGTCGCCGCCGAGCCGGACCGCGACCCATTGCAGGTTCAGGCCCTCGCGCAGGCCGGTGGCGAGCTGCGGCGCGAGCCGGTCGAGGTCGTAGGCGTGCTCCAGGGTGGTGCCGAACTGGACGAGGAGCTCGAACCGGCTGAGGCGCTTGCCGAAGACGCGGCGCTCGGCGAGGGCGTTGAGGCGGGCGCGCAGCGGCTGGAAGAGGGCCGTGGCGACGACGGCGACGAGCAGGGACAGACCGACGGGGAAGTACTGGCCCGCGGTGAGCCCGAGGGTCAGGGCCATGCCGAGGTACCAGCTGTTGATGATGAGCCACAGGGACCCGTAGACGGCCGAGCGGCGCAGCACGAGGTCGACGCCGAGGAGGCGGTGGCGGAAGGCCGCGTAGACGATGACGAGGGACACGGCCACGTAGGGCAGCGCGCCGAGGACGGCGCCCACGAAGTAGAGCACGCCCTGCTCTCCCTGCCAGGAGCGGAAGAGCCGGGAGGCGCCCCGGACCAGCAGGAGCGCCGCGCCGGCCGCGGCGAACGGCAGCAGGGCGGCGACGTCCGGGCGGCCGGCGGCGGGCGCGCGCAGGCAGCGGACGACGAGGAGGGCGGCGCCGAGGCCCGGCATCCAGGCCTCGGGGTAGTAGAAGACGACGTAGTGGACGGACAGCTGCGACATCCCGGTCAGGGGCAGCAGGAGGGGCAGGGCCAGCAGTCCCCACAGGGCGCGCAGGATCCGGCGCTCGTAGGGGAAGAGGACGGCGCCGTCGGGCAGCAGGGCGAGCAGCCGGACGAGGAGGATGCTGACGATCAGGTCGCACGTCTGGCTGAGGACCTGGAGGCCGTAGTCCGCCGGCAGGAGGAGGGCGTAGGGCCGCGGGCGCAGGTTCCAGCCGAAGGCCCGGATCAGCAGTGTGGTGCTGTAACGAATCGCAATGGTCACCGAAAGCCAGGTACCGATCAGCAAAAGGCGCCTTGCGACCGGACTTGACGGCGCGTGCCACCAAATGAACAAGCCGGCGAAATAGCACGGGAGAACGGAGCCCAGGATCCACGGCAGCGTATACCTGTTCTGCAGCTGGGTCGTCCCGACGAGTGTTGCCCAGAGCATGCACAGTCCGCCGCAGACGGCGATGACGCGCATACCCCCGCTTCTGGCTGCTGCCACGCAGGACATTATCGTGGGCCGTCCCGACGGCAGTCCAGAGAAGAAATCCCCCGACGTGCATGGCGGTTAACCTCCATGCACATTGGAGGGCCCCCGGGTCCCCCGGAAAGGCGGCGCCCAGCAGACTCGGGGCATCGCATCAGGGAAGCGGTACGGGGGAGACCGGACCCGGGACGGCGCGCCCTCCGGGGCGCCCGGGCCCGGTCTGCCGGCCCGCCGCCGGCCTTTCGGTTTCTCCGGGTTCCCCGAGTCCTTCGAGAACGGGTGGCTGCCATGAGTCGTTCCTCCGGTTCCGAGTCCGGTTCCGAGTCCGGTCCTGAGCCTTGTTCCGAGCCTTGGTCCAAGCCTTCTTCCGGTGCGTCGTCCGGTCCCTCTTCCGGTCCTCTTTCCGGTCCTTCTTCTGAACCTCGTGCCGAGTCCGGCCCTGGCTCCGGCTCCGGCCCCGGCCCCGGCCCCGGCCCCGGCCCCGAAGTGATCGTCTGGGACACCACCTATGCCTGCCCCCTGCGCTGCTCGCACTGCTACTCGGAGTCGGGCCGCCGCCCGTCCCGGCAGCTGAGCCCGCCGGACATGCTGCGGGTCGCCGACGCCCTCGTGTCGCTCGGGCCGCGGGTCGTCGCCCTGTCCGGCGGCGAACCGCTCATTGTCCAGGGCATCTTCGAGGTGGCGGCGCGGCTGCGCGACGCAGGCGTGAGGATGTCTGTCAACACCAGCGGCTGGGTGATGAACCGGGCGCTCGCCGCACGCCTCGCGGACCACTTCGACGAGGTGATCGTCAGCCTCGACGGAGCGACGCCGGAGGTCCACGACCGCATCCGGGGCCGGGCCGGCTCCTTCGCCCGGGTCATGGCCGCGCTGGCGCTGCTGGACGAGGTGGCGGAGGAGCGGCTGGCGGCGGGGCGGAAGCGGCTGGTCTTCGGCATCGACTGCGTGGTGATCCGCAGCAATTTCGGTCAGCTGGAGGACTTCGCCGCCGACATCGCCCACCGGTTCCCCCGGCTGCGCACCCTGGCCTTCAATTCGGCCGTCCCCGAAGGGCTCGCCAGCCGCCCGGAATTCTGCCGCCGCGAACTCCTCGACGACGCCCAAGTGGCCCGGTTGACCAGCGCGGAACAGCTGGCCCGGCTACGTGATCTCGCCCCCGCTTCGGTGTCGGTCTTCACCACGGACAACTTCAACCTCGCCATGACCCCCGAGCGGGTGGCGCGCCGCGTCGACACCCCGGTGATGCAGGTGGAGCCGGACGGCAGGGTGCGCGGCATCCCGGTCTACGAGGGCACGGTCGGCAGCCTCCTCGAAGAGCCCGCGGCGCTGCTGTGGGAGCGCACGCTGGACCGGCTGAAGGATCCCTTCGTCGTGGAGACCCTCTCCTCGGTGCACTCGATGCAGACCTGGGCGGAGGCCGTCCGGCGGATGGACCTCCGCTTCGCTTCCCCGGAGGACCTGGCCAGGATCGGCCGGCGCTCGGTCCGTACGAATCCCCCGGAATTCGCCCCCGTCACTCACTGACCGGCACTCTTCGAAAGCCGCGGGTACGCAATGGCCGGACGGATTTCACCCCGGCTCCCCCCAACCCCCGCTTCGCCTTCCCCACCGATGGAATTCCTCGTCGCTGCCGAACGGAGGAGCCGCCCATGATGAAACTCAAGGACTACGACCGTTTCTACCGGGCGGACCAGGAATTCTTCGAATTCCCCGAACGGCTCGACGACTCGGCGGAAAGGCTGCCCGCCGCACACCGCATACCGCCGAAGGGCTGGGAACGTACGGACGCGGGCTGGTGGGTGGCCCTGCGGCCCCGGGCGGTGGAACCGCCCGCGCAGGGATGGCGGATCCACGTGTCCGTGACGCTCCCCCACCTCCCGCGGGCGGCGGAGATCGTCCGAGGCTTCTGCCTGCGCCACGGCGTGCCCTTCGACGTCGTCCGCAGTGTCGCCGCCGCCCGGGCGCTGGGCGACGAACACGCCGACCGGCTCACCGGCGCCGACCTGATGACGCTCCACCCCGCCGACGAGGCCGCGCTCGCCGGTGCGCTCACGGAGCTCACCACCTTGCTGGAGACGCTCCCGGGCCCGTACGTCATCGGCGGTCTGCGCCACCGCTCCGGCCCCCTGTACGTCCGCTACGGCTCCTCCGGGGCCCGGCGATGTCCCGAGGCCGTCGGCGACAGCGGGGGCTACGGTCCCGGCGACGAGCCCGCCCTGGTCCCCGCACTGCAACGGCCCGACGGGAGCCTCGTCCCCGAGAACCGCCGCCCGGTCTTCCGCTGCCCGGACTGGGTCCCCCTGCCCGGGATCCTCGGCCCGGACCTGGCGGCCCTGCACACCGCCCCCGACGGCCCGTTCCCCTACCGGGTGCGGAAGGCCCTGAACCTCACCAACGGCGGCGGCACGTACCTCGCGACCGACGGCGTCACCGGTGCCACGGTCGTCCTGCGCGAGGCGCGGCCCCACGCCGGGCTGGACCTGCGCGGCGACGACGCCGTCACCCGCCTCACCCACGAGCGCACCGTCCTCGCGCGGCTGGCCGGCCTGGACTGCGTGCCCCGCGCCCTCGGCCACCACGTCCACGCCGGGCACCACTTCCTCGCCGTCGAGCACGTCGAGGGCCGCACGCTGGCCGAAGCCGCGGCCGCCGGGTTCCCGCTGACGTCGGACGAACGGGCCGCCAAAGAAGCACCCGGGTACGCCGCTTGGGCTCTGGAGACCGTGGACGGAGTCAGTGGAGCCCTGCGCGCCCTCCACGCCCGGGGCCTGCGCCTCGGGGAGCTCAACCCGAAGAACATCCTGCTCCGCGCCGACGGGCGCGTCGTCCTCGCCGACTTCGAGACCGCCACGGACCTGTCCGACGACAGGGCGCCGGCACTGGGCGAGGAAGGGTTCACGACGCCGCCCGGCCTGCGGGGCGCGGACGCGACGGCCTTCCTCCTCGACGCCCTGCGGCTGTGGCTCCTCCTGCCCGTCCCGTACCGCAGCCCGGCGACGCTGCGCGTCCTCACCGCGGCCGTGGACGAGCTGTACCCGCTGCCCGCGCGTTTCGGGGACGGACTGCTGACCGGGCTCCTGACCGGGCTGCGGCCCGGCCCGTCCAGCCCCTCCATCCCGTCTGGCCCGTCTGGCCCGTACGGCCCGTACGGCCTGCCGCCTCACAGCACCGGACCGGTGCACGGGGACGACGACGCCCCCGAGGACCACGCCGGGATGCTCGCCGCGGAGCGCCCCGACTGGCCGGCCGTCCGGGACTCCCTGGTGGCCGGCATCCACGCCATGGCCACGCCGGAGCGCGAGGACCGGCTCTTCCCGTGCACGCCGACCGGCCCGGACTCCCTGGGCGGCTACGCATTCGACTACGGCGCGGCCGGGGTGCTCTACGCCCTGCACCGGGTGGGCGCGCAGGTGCCGGCGGAGTACGTCGCGTGGCTCGTGGCCGCCGCCGAGCGCGACCCCGCCCCTCGGCCGGGCCTGTTCGACGGGCTGCACGGCGTCGCCCTGACCCTCGACCTGCTCGGCCGGCGCGAGCAGGCCCTCGAAGTCCTCGCCCGCTGCCGCCCGCTCGACGCGCAGGCCGTCCGCCCCGACCTGGCGGGCGGCAAGGCGGGCATCGCCCTGAACCTGCTGCGGTTCGCGCGGGTCACCGGGGACGGAGCACCGCACGAGAGCGCGCTGCGTACCGCCGAGGAGTTGGCCGGGGTCGTCACATCCGGTCCGCTCGCCGCCCGGCGCGGCGTGCCCCCGCCCTGCGGCCTCCTGCACGGCGCGGCGGGAATCGCCCTCCTCTTCCTGCACCTGTACGAGGAGACCGGGGAGAGGCGTCACCTCGACCTCGCCGACCGTGCGGTGGGCCTCGATGCCGACCGGTGCACCGTCCAGGCCGACGGCGCCCTCACCCTCTTCGACGGCACCCATCACCTGCCGTACCTGCACGGCGGGAGCAGCGGGCTCGCGTTCCCCCTGCAGGGCCTGCTCAGGCATCGCCCCGGGGGTGACAGGGCCGCGACACTCGCCGCCGTCCGGCACACCTGCCGGGCCCTCTACGTGCGCAACTCCGGGCTGCTGCGGGGGCGGGCGGGCGCGATCGCCACGCTCGCGGCGCTGGACGGCCCTCTTCCCGGAACCGGAGAGAGGAACGGGGCCGGAGAGAGGAACGGGGCCGGGGAGAGCGACGGGGCCGGGAACGAGCCCGCGGTCCTCACCCAGATCCGCCGCCTGGCCTGGTACGCGCACTCCTACCGCGGGCACCTCGCGTTCCCGGGCTTCCGGATGCTGAGGCTTTCGGCGGACCTCGCCACCGGTTCGGCAGGCGTGCTGCTCGCTCTGGGATCCGCGTTCGAGGGCAACGGCCCCGCCCTGCCGTACCTCGACCCGCGGCCGCCGACCCGACGAGCCGAAGAGCGGAGGTGATTCGGATGTCGGAGATCCTGGACCTGCAGGAGCTGGAGGAGGAGACCCCCTCCCTGTGGCCGTGTGCCAACAGCTCCCACAGCTCCCTCGGCATGGGCTGACGGTCCGTGCACGAGTCTGCCGGATCCACGCGATGCACCGGTCCGAGGAGACCTGAGAGGAGGTGAAGCACATGTCGGAGGTCCTGGAACTGCAGGAGCTGGAGGAGGAGACCCCTTCCGTGTGGCCCTGCGCCAACAGCTACGAGAGCGCTCGCGGCGTCGCCTGACGCGTCGTTCTCCGTAAGGACTGCCGGCCGTGGGCTGCCCGCGGCCGGCAGGTCGTCAGCGATCGGAGGTGCAGCCCCGCAGAGGTCCCGTCCGCCCGCAGAAGTCCGCAGGAATCCGTAGGAATCCGCAGAAGTCCGCAAGGGAAGGTCACCATGCTCGCTCAAGGTCATCTCGTCGCGGACCCCTTCTTCGTCGAGACGCTCGACCGCATCGAGGACGCCGCCGACCGCTTCGCCCGCGCGGCCGGCCCTCCGCCCCCGGGCTGGCGGCGGGCCGAGCGCGGCGGCTGGGTGAACATCCACCGCCCGGAGGCCCGGCTGCCCCGGCAGGGCTGGAAGATCCACGCCTCCGCCACGGCCGCCCGGGCGGAGCACGTGGTCGACACGGTCTGGGACTACTGCACCGGGCGCGGCATCTGCTTCAAGTTCCTCCGGAGCGCCACCGTCCTCAAGCAGGTCAACAGCAAGCAGGCGCCGCGCTCGGCCGGGGGCAAGCTCGTCACCGTCTACCCCGCCGGCGACGACGAGCTGGAGCGGACGCTGACGGACCTCTCGGCGCTGCTGCGCGGCGTCGAGGGCCCGTACGTCCTGAGCGACCTGCGCTGGGACGAGGGCCCGCTCTACGTGCGCTACGGCGGTTTCAGCCTCGCCTACTGCTTCTCGCCCGAGGGCGAGTACGTACCGGCGATGGAGGGGCCGGGCGGCGTGCTCGTGCCCGATGTGCGCGGGACCGCGTTCCGGGTGCCGCCGTGGGTGGAGGCGCCCGCCTTTCTCGGCGCCCGCATCCGGGCGGCCGCGGCGGGCACGCCCGGGGGCTTTCCGTACCGCGTGGAGAAGGCACTGCACTTCTCCAACGGCGGTGGTGTGTACCGCGCCGTGGAGCGGGACTCCGGCAGGCGGGTCGTCCTTCGGGAAGCGCGGCCGCACGCCGGTCTGGACGACAGCGGCCTGGACGCCGTGGCGCGCCTGGGGCGCGAGCACGCGGTGCTGGAGCGGCTGGCCGGCCTCGACTGCGTGCCCCGGGTGTACGCGCGGACGCGCCACTGGGAGCACCACTTCCTCGTGGAGGAGCTCGTCGAGGGCGAGACCCTCCAGGAGGCGGTGGGCAGGCGCCACCCGCTGTTCCGGCACAGCTCCGGCGAGGAGGAGGTCGCCGCGTACGCGCGGTGGGCCTGCGACGTCCTCGGGCGGATCGAGAAGGCCGTGGCCGAACTGCACGCGCGCGGCATCGTCTTCGGGGACCTGCAGCCCGGCAACGTCATCGTGCGCCCCGACGGCAGCGTCTGCCTGGTCGACTTCGAGACGGCCTTCGAGACGACCTTCGAAACGGCCGCCGAGAGGGCCTCCGAGAGGACCTCCGAGTCGTCCTCCGAGGCGTCCTGCGCGCAGGACGACGCCGATCTCCGGCCCGCCCTGGGCACACCCGGGTTCACCGCCGCGTGGGCCCGCTCGGGTCGCGCCGTCGACACGTACGCGCTCGCCGCCCTGGCCCTCGCGCTGTTCTGCCCGCTGACGCCGCTGCTGCGCTTCGACCGGGCGAAGTACGCGCAGCTGGCGTGCTGGGTGGAGGGGCGGTTCCCGGTGCCGCCCGGCTTCGTCGACCGGCTGCGCAGGGAGCTCGCGCCGCCGGCCTCCGCACGGGTCGCGGCCACGCCGTTCGCGGACGTCGCGCCGGACGACTCGCCCTGGCCGGAGGAGCGTACGGCCGACGGGCGGGCCGCACTGGACTCCCTCCGCGAGGGCATCCTGCTCAGCGCGACGCCGGAGCGCGAGGACCGGCTGTTCCCCGGGGACGTGCGGCAGTTCGACGATCAGGGCGCGTCGCTGGCGTTCGGGGCGGCCGGGGTCCTGCACGCCCTGTACGTCACGGGACGGGCGGAGTACCCCGCGTTCGGCGACCACGTGGACTGGCTGGTGCGGGCCTGTGAGCGCACCCGCTGGCCGCGGCCCGGGCTGTACGACGGGCTGGCCGGCGTCGCCTATGTCCTGGACGAGCTGGGCCGGCCGGGCGAAGCCCGTGAAGTGCTCGCGCGGCTGGACGGGATCGACCTCCAGGGCTGTGGCGCGGGCCTGTTCGGCGGTCTCGCCGGGATCGGGCTGACCCGCCTGCACTTCGGTGACGCGGACGGGGCGGCGCAGCTCGCCGGCCGGCTCGCCCGCGCGCTCGCGGGCCGTGAGCAGGTGGCGGGCAAGCCGGACGCCGTGGGTCTCACGCACGGCTGGTCGGGACCGGCGCTGCTGTTCACCGGGCTGTATGCGAAGACCGGCGAACAGGCGTGGCTGCGGCATGCGGAGACCGCGCTGGCGCGGGATCTCGGCCACTGCGGTACGCCGCGCGAGGGTCAGGTCCACGTCCGGGAGGGGCAGCGGTGGCTTTCGACCCTGGACCGCGGCAGCGCGGGCATCGCCCTCGCCCTGGACGCGTACCTGCAGCACCGCCCCGGCGACCCGCACTTCGCGCTCCTCCGCGACCGCATGCGCGACGGCCTCGGCACCGAGCTGCTCCTCTCCCCCGGGCTCCTGGACGGCCAGGCGGGGCTGCTGTACGGCCTCGCCCACCTTGCCGGCCCCGACTCCGCACTGGTCCCGCACCTGCGGAGTCTGGGCCTCCACTGCGTACGGTTCCAGGGCCGGCGGGCCTTCGCACTGGACGGGCTGCTGCGGCTGTCCATGGACCTCGCGACCGGCGCCGCGGGCGTCCTGCTGGCGGTGCACACCGCGCTGGCCGGCGGCCCGGCGCGGATGGCGCACCCGCCCCTGCCGTTGCTCCCACCGCCATTGCTCCCGCCGCCGCTGTCGCCACCCGCGCCGTGCGGACGTCCACCGGGGTCGGGGCCGTGAAGCCCACCACGGCCGGGCGCCCGGGCCCGCCCCCCGACAGCCTGCGCCGCAACCGGGACTTCCAGCTGCTCTGCGCCGGGCAAGGGCTGTCGATGCTGGGCTCGGGCGCCTCGGCCATCGCGCTGCCGCTGCTGGTCCTTCAGGCCACGCACTCGCCATTGCACGTGGGGCTGGTGGAGGCGGTGTGGACCGGCGCGCTGGCGCTGGCCTGTCTGCCGGCGGGCCCGGTCGCCGACCGCTTCGACCGCCGCACGGTCCTGCTGGTCTGCGAGACCGGCCGTGCGGCCGCGAGTGCGGCCCTGGCGGCCGCGGTCCTCACCGGCTTCTCGCCGCTTCCGGTGCTGCTGGCCGCGGGGGTGGTGCTCGGGTTCCTGACGGCGCCGTTCAACGCCGCGGTCCTGCCGGCGGTCCGGCAGGTCGTGCCGGAGAGCAGACTGGCCACCGCCCTGGCGGTCAACCAGGTGCGGGGGCAGTTCGCGTTCCTGCTGGGGCCGGTGGTCGGCGGTGCGCTGTTCGAGGCGGGGGCGAGCTGGCCGTTCTGGCTGGACAGCGTCTCCTACGCGGTCTCCGCCGGATGTATCGGCGCGCTGCGGACGCGGACACGGCCGCCCCCGCCGGACGCCGGGCGCGAGGGCCTGTGGCGGTCGTTCACCGTGGGCATCGGATTCCTGTGGAACGAGCGCCTGCTGCGCCGCCTGACCCTCATCGCGTCGGCGCAGAACTTCGTCTTCGACGGGGTGTACCTGGCCATCATCGTGATCAGCGCGCGGCAGGGCGCGTCGGGGCTGTCCGTCGGGATGCTCACGGCGACGTCGGCGGTGGGGGCGATGGCCGGGGTCGTCCTCGCCCCGCGCGTGGGCCGGCTCCTCTCTCCTTCCCGGGTCCTGTCCGCAACCGGTGTGCTGTGCGCGCTGCTCGTCGGCGCGATGGCCTTCACGGCGAGTGCGCCGGTCCTCGCCGTGCTGATGGCGGGGTGCGCCCTGGCCGTGGCCGTCTCGGGGTCGGTGCTGACGGTCGCCCGCCTGCTGCGCACCCCGGCACATCTGCAGGGCCGGGCGAACAGCGCCATCGGCCTGCTGTTCATGGCCACTCCCCCGCTCGGCTCGTCCTTGACCGGTCTGTTCCTGGACGAACTGCCCGGCTACGCCCTCTTCCTGCTCTTCGGCGCGCTCCTGGCCGCCCTCGCCGCCGCGTCCCCGCGCGATGCGCTCGGCACGGCGGACTCCCTGGACCGTTCGAACGGTGTAGGTCACACTCGGGCGCATGCGATGGACTGACATCCAGCAGATAGCGGCGCAACTCGCCGCGAAGCACCCGGACCGCAAGCCGCTCGCCGTCGAATTCCCCGAGGTCCGCGATCTGGTGGTCGGACTGGACGGCTTCGGCGACGACCCGGCGCGCTACAACGTCCGCATTCTGGAATCCATACAACTCGCGTGGAGCGACAGAAAGGGCTGACCATCGATGCCCCATCCGCCCTTCCTGAGCAGCGGAGCGGCGGGTGGGGCGCACGCCGGGACGGAGCTCCGGGGCCGCACGGCCCATGAAGGCCGGGCCGCCGATACCACCTCTCCGGCGGCGGCGACGGCACCGAACCGGACATCGTAGGAAAACTCCACGCCACTCCTTGTCACGCACCTGTCAACTTTGAGCGCGAGCTGGCACCATCCTCTCGATTCACTCCTGCATCAACGGGCAGTCCGCCCTGGGATGTCCGATCCCTCGCCGGGCCGCGGCCCGGCGCCCCTGCTAGGAGACAGAGTTGAGATTCACCACCCCCCGCAGCCACACCGTCCGCACCACCGCCCTCCTCGCCTCCGCCGCCCTGTGCGCAGTAGCCGTGCAGACCGGCGTGGCCGGCGCCCAGGCCGAGCGCGGCCCGAGCGCCATGGCGGTCCCGATGAGCCCCGACCAGCGGGCGTCCGAGATACGCGGCGCGCAGGACAACGCCGCCGCCACCGCCGGGAAGATCGGCCTCGGCGCCAAGGAGAAGCTGGTCGCCCGGGACGTCGTCAAGGACGCGGACGGCACCGTGCACACCCGCTACGAGCGCACCTACGCCGGACTCCCCGTCCTCGGCGGCGACCTCGTCGTCCACCAGGAGCCGAGCGGCCGCACCTCCGTCACCAAGTCCACCCAGGCAGCCATCTCCCTCACCTCCACCGATGCGGCGCAGCCCGCCTCCGCAGCGGCGAGGACCGCCCTGTCGGCCGCCTCCGCGGCGCACACCGCGAAGCCCTCGGCGGGCACGCCGCGCAAGGTCGTCTGGGCCGCCTCCGGCACACCGGTCCTCGCCTACGAGACGGTCGTCGAGGGCGTGCAGCGCGACGGCACCCCGAGCGAGCTGCACGTCGTCACCGACGCCGCGACCGGAGCCGAGCTCTTCCGCCACGAGGCGATCGAGACGGGCACCGGAACCAGCCAGTACAGCGGGACCGTGCCGCTGACCACGACCAAGAGCGGCAACAGCTACCAGCTCAACGATGGCGCGCGCGGCGGCCACAAGACCTACGACCTCAACCAGGGCACGTCCGGCACCGGCACGCTCTTCTCCAACGCGACCGACACCTGGGCCGGCGGCCGGCTCACCGCGGGCGTCGACGCCCACTACGGCGCGGCCGTGACCTGGGACTTCTACAAGAACACCTTCGGCCGCAACGGGATCCGCAACGACGGCAAGGGCGCCTACTCCCGCGCCCACTACGGCAACAGCTACGTCAACGCGTTCTGGAGCGACGCCTGCTTCTGCATGACCTACGGCGACGGGACGGGCAACAAGAAGCCGCTCACCGCCATCGACGTCGCGGGCCACGAGATGACCCACGGCGTCACCGCCGCGACCGCGAAGCTGATCTACAGCGCCGAGTCCGGCGGGCTCAACGAGGCGACGTCGGACATCTTCGGCACCGCGGTGGAGTTCTCCGCCAAGAACTCCTCCGACGTCGGCGACTACCTCATCGGCGAGAAGATCGACATCTTCGGCAACGGCAAGCCGCTGCGCTACATGGACAAGCCGTCCAAGGACGGCAACTCCGTCGACAGCTGGTACAGCGGCGTGGGCGGCAAGGACGTCCACTACTCCTCGGGCGTCGCCAACCACTTCTTCTACCTGCTGTCCGAGGGCAGCGGCGCGAAGACGATCAACGGCGTCCGGTACGACAGCCCGACGTCCGACGGCTCCAAGGTCACCGGAATCGGCCGGGACAAGGCGGCCGCGATCTGGTACAAGGCCCTGACCTCGTACATGACGTCCAACACCAACTACAAGGCCGCGCGCACCGCGACGCTGTCGGCCGCCGGTGCGCTGTACGGCACCACGAGCACCGAGTACAAGACCGTCGGGGCGGCCTGGAGCGCGGTCAACGTCAAGTAGACCCGCGTCCCGTCCCGCTCGTTCCGGGGCCCGCCCACCTCCACCGGGCGGGCCCCGCACCCCTGTCCGCGTACCGTCCGGATCCCGCCACACCTCCGCTTTACATGTGCCGAGAGAAAATGCCAAAACTCTCCCCTCACAGCACTCACATCGATTACCTTCCGTCGCAGCGATGACGCCACTGGTAATCGGGCACGGGGGGCTGGAGAGGATCGTGTGACCGGTATCGACGGGTGCCTGGCCGAGGCCATGACCATCCCGGGCGCACGGGGCGCGAGCCTCGTGGACTGGACGAGCGGGCTCGCGCTGGGAGAAGCGGGCGAGGGACCCGGGCAGGACCACGAGAGCGCGGCGGCCGACGCCGCGGAGCTGGCCCGGCTCGCCTTCGAGAACAGCGCGTTCACCGCGGCGACCGCACGGACCGGGCCGGTGGAGGACCTGATCGTGACCGCGCGCGGCAGCTACCACCTCCTCCGCTTCGTGGAGACGGAGTTCGACAGCAGCGTCTGCCTCTACCTGTGGCTGGATCGCGACGAGGCGAATCTCGCCGTCGCCCTGTTCCGGCTCAAGGGCCTCGCCGAGCGGCTGGTCCTGGCGTGACCGGCATACCTGCGGCGTCACCCGCACCGGAGTTGCCCGTACGGGAGTTGCCGTTAAGGGAGTTACCGGCTTCCGCCCCCGACCGGCCCGCTCCCGCCCCGGACCGGCCCGCCCGCACGCCGGACCGGCCCGCCCCCACGCTGGACCGGCCCGCCCCCACGCTGGACCGGCTCGCCGCAGAAGGAGCGACCGGCGCCCTGCACGGCCGCGTCGGCGCGCTCTACCTCACCGACGGCGCCGTGGTGCACGCCGAGAGCCCGGTCGTGCCCGACATGGGGTGGCGGCTGACCGCCCGCGGACGGCTGTCCCCGCAGGCCTGGGAGGAAGCGGTCGCGGAGGGCGGGCCCGGCTACCGGGCGGGCAGCCTGCTGGTGGAGCGCGGCCGGCTAAGCCGCGGCGAGCTGGAACTGTGCCACCTGAGCGCGCTGTTCGACGCGGCCTACTTCGTCCTGTCCCCGCTCGACCGCTCCCAGCGCGCGCCCGACCGCTTCCTCGGCGAGGCCCGGCACTGGCTCGGCCCCATCCGCCCCGTCCCCGTGCCCGTGCTCCAGCGGGAGGTCGGCCGCAGGCGGAGGCTGCTGGAACGGGCCTG
>NZ_JBAMDC010000409.1:0-5603 GCF_036961605.1 Streptomyces sp. KLMMK | reverse complement strand
CGCGCGGCCCCGCCGCGCTGCACTACCGGCCGACGGTGACCGTGCTGCGGCCGGACGATCCGGACGTCCGCCCGGACGACGGCCACGAGGCCGTCACGCTGACCGCCACGGTCGCCCCGCACGGCCGGGTGGACTGGAGCGACGAGGCGACGGCGGCCGCCTTCGCCGAGCGCGTGCTCGACGCCGCGGAAGGGGTGCTGCCGGGGCTGCGGGAGCGCCTGCTGTGGCACGAGGTGCGCACGCCCGCCGACACCGAGCGCGCGACGGGCGCCGAGGGCGGGGGCGTTCCGGCGCCGGTGCTGGCCGGTGGCGGGGGAGCCTTCCTCCGGGCCGCCAATGCGACGTCGCTGCCGGGCCTGTACCTGGCGGGCGGATTCGCCCACCCCGGCGGCGGGCTGGCGCACGCGGGGATGTCCGGGACGATGGCCGCGGGCCTGATCGTCTCCGGGGCGGACTGGCGCGGCTCCCAGTAGGCGGCGGTTCCCCGCGTGGGGCCCCGCCGCTCCGGCGGCGGGGCCCCACCGTCAGTAGCGGGGCTGCTCGTTGTGGTGCTCGGTGTACTGCTCGCCGTAGCCCGGCGCCTGCCCCTGCCCCTGTCCCTGTCCCTGTGCGGGGAGTTGCTGGGGGTAGCCGGGGTAGGGCTGCTGGGCGTAGCCCTGCGGGACGGGCGGGTAGTCGCCGTCGCGCTGCTGCGGCACCCAGACGCCGCCGGGCGGGGTGTCCGTGTCGTACTGCGGGGCGGGTGCGTAGGCCTCGGCGGGGTGGCCGCCCATGCCGTAGGGCTGCGGGGCGGGCTGCTGGTACTGCCCGTAGGAGTCGTACGGCTCGTAGGCCTGCTGCCGGCTGCCGATGTAGGGGTCGGAGTACGCGGCGTACTGTCCCTGCCCGTAGTCGAATTGACCGGGCTCGGCGGGTGCGCCGGGCGCCGCCGGGGCCTGGGTGCCGTAGGGGTCGGCGTACGGTGCGGGGCCGTGGTCCGGTGCGGGGGCGGAGGCGGTGCCGTAGCCGCTGTCGCCGTAGCCGCCGTAGGCCGCGTCGCCCGTGGTGCCGGGGGCGGGGACGGCATGCGGCTGGTGGTCGGCGCTGGACGGGCCGGGGTCGCCCGCAGGCTCCGCGAGCGGGGGGACGGCGGGCATGGCCGCGGTCTCGTCGAGCGGCGGGGCCTCCGCCCGCTCCGTCCTGCGGCGCCGGCCGGCGCGCGGCTCCTTCACGGCGTCGTCCTCGACGGCCGGCTTCCCGGCACGCCTACCGGACTTGACGCCTCTTCCGGACCTACCGCCCGTACCGGACTTCTCTTCCGTACCGGACTTGTCGAACTCGCCTGCATGGTCAGCGTTGTCGGCCTTGTCCCGGCGGAGCGCCCAGCCGCGGGAGAAGCCCCGGCGGAAGGAGAGCGTCACGTACGTCTGCCCGACGGCGAAGGCCACCGCGCCCGCCGCGATGACCGCGACGGACGGGATGACGACGCCCGCGACGACGCCGAGGAAGCCGGCGAAGGCGAGGAGGCGCCAGCGCAGTCGCGCCTTGTACTGCAGCAGCACTTCGCCGAGCAGCCAGAGCGCGACGACGCCGAACGCGATGTAGAGGACCGTCCAGCCCATTTACGCCCCTCTCGTGGCCGCCGCCTTCGAGGGGCCGGCCGTCAGGACCGCTGGTGCAGTCCCAGATTCTCGTAGATTTCCAGCGTCGCCGTGGAGTGGTTCAGGGTAATGAAGTGCAGCCCGGGAATCTCCTCGGCCATCAACCGAGCGCACAGCTCCGTGGCGTACTCGATCCCGATCGAGCGTACAGCGGCCCGGTCGTCCTTGACCGCGAGGATCCGCTCGGCCAGCGCCGGGGGGAACGCGGCATTGCTGAGCTGCGCGAACCGCTCGATCTGGCGGACGTTGGTGACGGGCATGATCTCGGGGATGATCGGGGTGTCGCAGCCGGCGGCGGCCACCCGGTCGCGCAGCCGGAGATAGTCCTCGGGGTAGAAGAACATCTGGGTGATGGCGAAGTCCGCACCCGCGCGGCACTTGTCCACGAAGTACCGGATATCGGTGTCCCAGTCGCTGGAGCGCGGGTGCATCTCCGGGAAGGCGGCGACGCCGACGCAGAAGTCGCCGGACTCCTTGATGAGGCTCACGAGGTCGGCGGCGTAGTGCAGGCCCTCGGGGTGGCGCACCCACTCGCCCATGGGGTCCCCGGGCGGATCGCCGCGCAGGGCGAGCATGTTGCGGATGCCGACGTCGGCGTACTGGCCGATGATGTTGCGCAGCTCGGCCTTGGAGTGGTTGACGGCTGTCAGGTGGGCGACGGGCGTGAGCGTCGTGTCGGTCGCCATGCGCTCGGTCACCCGCACGGTGCCCTCGCGGGAGGAGCCTCCCGCGCCGTAGGTGACGGACACGAAGGTCGGGCCGACGGCCTCGATCCGGCGGATGGCGTCCCAGAGGGTGCGCTCCCCCTTCTCGGACCTCGGGGCGGCGAACTCGAAGGAATACGACTGCTCGCCTGAGGCGAGCAGCTCACGCACCGTGCGCGCGTGGTCTGTCCTGGTGGAGGCGGTACCAAGGGCCATACCGGCAAGTTAACCAGCGCTCCCCGCGGCCCCCAACCCACTTCTGCGATTTGCCCGATAGGCCGGTATCCCGTCCGGCATGCGGACGGATCTTCATGTTCCGTTGACGCTCCGTTGACGTTTCCCGGGCCGCCGCAAGGGACCGGGCGTGGCCTCAGAGGCGCTCGCGGACCCTCTTGGCCAGCTCCGCGGCGGCCGCTCCGGGGTCGTCCGCCTCGGTGATCGCGCGGACCACGACGACCCGGCGGGCACCGGCGTCGAGCACCTGCTCCAGATTGCCCAGGTCGATGCCGCCGATCGCGAACCAGGGGCGCTCGGTGCCGAGGGCCGCCGCGTGGCGGACCAGGGGCAGGCCGGGGGCGTGCCGGCCGGGCTTGGTGGGGGTGGGCCAGCAGGGGCCGGTGCAGAAGTAGTCCACGCCGGGCTCGGCGGCCGCGGCGTCCACCTCGGCCTCCCCGTGCGTCGACCGGCCGATCAGCACCTCCTCGCCGAGGATGGCGCGGGCGGCGGGCACCGGCAGGTCGCCCTGGCCGAGGTGCAGCACGCCGGAACCGGCGGCGTGGGCGACGTCGGCGCGGTCGTTGACCGCGAAGAGCTTGCCGTGGCGCCGGGCGGCGCCGGCGAAGACCTCGAGGTGCTCCAGCTCCTCGCCCGCCTCCATGCCCTTGTCGCGCAGCTGGACGATGTCGACACCGGAGGCGAGGACCGCGTCGAGGAATTCCGGCAGGTCGCCCTGGCGCTTGCGGGCGTCGGTGCACAGGTACAGCCGGGCGTCGGCGAGGGCGTCGCGGGCGGTGGCGGACATCGGGTGGTTCCCCCCGGGTCGGCGGTGGGGGGGGGGGGGGGGGGGGGGGGGGGGGGGGGGGGGGGGGGGGGGGGGGGGGGGGGGGGGGGGGGGGGGGGGGGGGGGTTTTCTGGGGGGGGTGGGGGGGGGGGTGCGCCACCCCCCCCCCCCCCCACACCGGACGGTACTGACGGGCGCGGTCACCGCGCCCTGAAACGGATCGGGCCCCGGAACGGACCGGGCCCTCGGGCTGCCCGGCGGCTCAGACGGCGAGCGCCTGGGCGCGCCGCTTCACCTCCGTGCCGCGGTTCTCCCGCAGGGCGTCCGCCGGGGTGCCCGGCAGGCTCTCGTCGGCGGTGAACAGCCACTCCAGCATCTCCTCGTCGCTGAAGCCGTCGTCCCGCAGCAGCGTCAGGGTCCCGGCCAGGCCCTTGACGACCTTGCCCTCGCCGATGAAGGCGGCGGGCACCATGAGCACCCGGTTCTCACCTCGGCGCACGGCGATCAGCTGGCCCTCCTTCACCAGCTGCCGCACGCGCGTCACCTCCACGCCGAGCTCCTCGGCGATGTCGGGGAGGTTGAGCCAGGCGGGAACAAGCGCGTCGATCTTTGCGTCAATCTCGGTCACGGGACAAGCCTGCCATCTGGCGCTGACAGCCGGTAGCCGGGTTGACCCGACCCGGGCGCGTCACAGCGCCGCGGCCTTCAGCGGCACCGACGCGTCGGCGGCCTTGGCGCGGTCCAGCAAGGCGCCCTTCTCGATGAGCTTGCGGCCCTGGGCCAGGTCCCTGGGACGGCCGACGGCCAGCAGGGCGACCAGGACGCCGGCGCGCAGCCAGCACACGCTCCAGGCGGCGCTCGCGGGGTCGCCGCGCCACAGCATCTCGTCGGCGGCGGCGTGGTGGCCCGCGTACTGCACGAACCGCCCGAACTGCTCGGACCAGAAGTACGGCACCGGGTCGTAGGACGGCCCCTCGGCCGGGCCCAGCACGATGTTCGCCGCGACGGTCCGCGGCCCCTGCATCGCGTTGTCCCAGTGGTGCACGAGCAGCCGCTCGCCGTAGCGGGCGGAGGGGAACGACGCGCAGTCGCCGACCGCGTAGACGCCGGGCAGCGAGGTGCGCAGCCGCTCGTCGGCGAGGACGGCGCGGTCCTCGCCGAGCGCGATGCCGGAGCCCTCCAGCCAGCCGGTCGCGGCCCGCGCCCCGACGCCGACGACCACGGCGCCGGCCGTCAGCCGGGTGCCGTCGGCCAGCACGACCGCGTCGTCCTCCACGGTGGTCACCCGCGCGCCGAGCATCAGCCGGGCGCCGCTCTCGGCGTACCAGGGGGCCATCCGGGCGGCGACCTCGGCGGGCAGGGCGCCGGCGAGGACGCGGTCCGCGGCCTCGACCACGGTCACCTCGCAGCCCGCCTCCCGGGCGGCCGTCGCGACCTCGGCGCCGATCCAGCCCGCGCCGACGGCCACGACGTCGTGCTGGGCGGCCAGGACCGGGCGCAGCCGCACGGCGTCGTCGAGGGTGCGCAGCAGGTGGACGTTGGGCAGGCCCTCGCTGCCGGGCAGCCGGACGGGCTCGGCGCCGGTGGCGATGACCAGGACGTCGTAAGGGACCGGCCCGGACGCGGTGTCCACCAGGTGCTCGGCCGGGCGCAGGCCGGTGGCCTCCCGCCCGAGCTGGAGGTCTATCCCCAGCAGGGCGAAGTCCACCTCGAACGCGGAGCCGTCGGCCTTGCCCAGCAGGACGGCCTTGGAGAGCGGGGGCCTGTCGTACGGGGGGTGCGGCTCGGCGCCCAGCATGGTGACGGTGCCGGCCCAGCCGAGCTCGCGCAGGGCGACCGCGGTCTGCACGCCGGCCATTCCGGCACCCACGATGACGGCGCGCCGCTCACGGGCGGCAAGAGGTTCTTCCCGGTGCTCGCTCACCCGATCACTGTAGGACGGCGGCTGTGCGCGACCGGGGCCAGGGCCCTCCGGGCGGGTCTCGCGAACGTCACCGCGAGGCCGGCCCGGCGCCGCCGGGACCTCGCCGCGGGTTCGCGGCGCGTACTAGGGTGGCCGGTGCACGCACTCGCGGGAGCCCGGACGACCGGGCTGAGAGGGAGGCTGGACGGCCTCCGACCGTACGAACCTGATCCGGGTCATGCCGGCGAAGGGAGGGGCTGGACACCTCATGGCCGCGTCGACGACCACACCGGGCGCAGCGACCGCGCCGACCGTTCCCGCCTGCGACGTCCTCGTCGTGGGCGGCGGGCTCATCG
>NZ_JBAMDC010000408.1:0-5641 GCF_036961605.1 Streptomyces sp. KLMMK | reverse complement strand
ACGCGGATCCGTACGCGGCTCCGTACGCCGACGTCTACGCCGATCCGTACGGACAACAGCAAGTGGCGGACCCGTACGCCGCGGTGCCGCAGGAACAGCCGCAGGCGCAGCAGTACGGGCAGCAGTACGGGCAGGGGATGCAGGAGACGCCCTACGACGCGTACGGCGAACAGCACTACCAGGGAGGCTACGGCGGCACGTACGACGCCTCCTACGGCGCCGCACAGCAGCACGCCCCGTACCAGGACCAGGGCCAGGGCCAGGGCCACTACCCGGCGGAGCCCTATGCGACCGGGCCGGCCGCACCGGCCGCGCCGGCCGGGCAGTACGACCCGTACACCTACGGCGGGGCACACGACACGACGTACGGCGGCGGTGACCGGCACCACCGCGACGGGAGCGAGCAGCAGTGAAGCGCACCACCCTGTCCCTGTTCGCCGCCACCGCAGCCCTCGCGGCCCTGGGCGGCGCGGCCGTCCTCACCGTGCCGTCCGGCGCCGAGAGCACCGGAGGCACCGGCAGCACGGCCCGTACGGCCGCGAAGGCGCCCGCCCGGCTGCCCGTCCAGCGCTCCATGACCCTCTGCCCGGCCCCGACTTCGTCGGACGTGGGGGAGACCGCCTACACCGCCTTCACTCCGGCCGGCGGGGAGAAGGGCGCGAAGAAGGGCGCGGCCGAACTGCTGTCGGCAGACGGCGCGAAGAAGGACGACACCGCCAAGAAGGATGAAAAGGGCGCGAAGGGCGGCAAGGAAGGGAAGGACGGCAAGGACAGCAAGAGCCCCGCGGCCGCGGGTACTTCGGTGCTGTCCCTGAAGGAGCCCGGCAAGCCCGCCACCGCGAGCACCAACCGCTCCGACGCCCCCGCCCTCATCGGCAGCGCCGACGGGACGCTCGCCCCGGGCTGGACCGTGCAGCAGTCCACCGTGGTCGCCGCGGGCAGCGGGCGCGGGCTGCACGGGCTGACCTGCACGGCGCCGGACACCTCGTTCTGGTTCCCCGGCGCGAGCACCCTCAAGGGCCGCCAGGACTACGTCCACCTGACCAACCCCGACAGCACGGCGGCCGTCGTCGACCTGGAGCTCTACGGCAAGGAGGGCCGGGTCAAGGCCGGTGCGGGGGAGGGCGTCACGGTCCCGCCGCGCTCCACCGTCCCCGTGCTGCTGTCCTCCCTCGCGGAGGCGCCCGAGGAGGACCTGACGGTGCACGTGGCGGCCCGCTCGGGCCGCGTCGGCGCGGGGCTGCAGTCGGCCGACGACAAGAAGGGCGGCGACTGGATCCCGGCGTCCGCCGAGCCGTCCGCCGACGCCGTCCTGCCCGGCATCCCGGGCGACGCGACGTCCGTGCGGCTCGTCGTCTTCGCCCCCGGCTCGGACGACGCCGACCTCAAGCTGCGCTTCGCCGGGCCGAACGGTGCGATCACCCCCGCCGGCCACGAGTCGCTGCACGTCCGCAGCGGCATGACCGCGGCCGTCGACCTGGGCGACGTCGCCAAGGGCGAGGCGGGCTCGCTGCTGCTCACGGCGGAGGGCAGGAGCGCACCGGTCGTCGCCGCGCTGCGCGTCACGCGCGGCAAGGACGACAAGCAGGAGACGGCGTTCATCCCCGCCGTGGCGCAGCTCGGCGGGCGGGCCACGGCGGCGGACAACCGCCCCAAGGGCAGCACGCTCGCTCTGGCCGCGTCCGGCAAGGAGGCGGCGCAGGTGAAGGTCACCTCGTCCGCGGGCAGCGAGGGCGGCGAGCCGGCGGTGAAGACGTACACGGTGAAGCCGGGCACCACGCTGACCGTGGAGCCGCCGCAGCCGGCGGGCGCCAAGGGGTCGTTCGCGGTGACGGTGGAGAAGGTCTCGGGCGGGCCGGTGCACGCGTCGCGGATGCTGGCGCTGCCCAAGGACGGCGTGCCCATGTTCACGATCCAGCCGCTGCCGGACGACCGTTCGTCGGTGGCGGTGCCGGCGGCGGGACAGGACCTGTCGATGCTCAATCGCTGAGCCGGAGCCGAACCGCTGGCGGCCCGGCGGACGGACGGCCCGGCGGACTGGCGGGCCGGCGGACTGACGGGCCGGCGGCAGGCGTACGGCCCCCGCCGGTCCGGCCCGGTCAGTCCTGCCCGTAGCGGGGGTCGACCGACTCCGGGGCGAGCCCGAGGAGTTCGGCGACCTGCTCGACGACGACCTCGTGCACCAGCAGGGCGCGCTCGTCGCGGCTCTTGGTGCGGATCTCCACCGGGCGGCGGTAGACCACGATCCGGTCGGGGAAGTCGCCGCGGGCGGCCACGTAGCGGCCGAGGGGGACGGATTCGCCGTCGAAGTCGAAGGCGTCCAGGCCCTCGGGGTCGCTCATGGCGCCCCCCGCGTCACTCCTGGTGACCGGCACCTCGCGGACCACGAAGTCGACGGAGGCGAGCTGCGGCCAGCGGCGCTCCAGCCGCTCGGCGGAGTCGTGCACCATGTCGACGAATGCCTCGCCGCGGCTGACCGACAGCGGCACCTGGGGCGGTGCGATCGGCCCGCGCATGCCGCGTCCGTGTCGGTCGCGGTGGCGCGGGCGCGGCCCGGCGTGGCTCGGGGGACCCCCGGTGGTGGCAGGGGGAGGTACGCGGTTGTCCATCACTCTTGAGGGTATCCGCCGGCCGCCCCGCCGTACGCGGCTGTCGCGTATCCCGGGAATGTCGCCTGATGAACATTCCGGCCAGACCTGTGATCAATTCTGGTCAGGTACCGGACCGTCCGGTCTGTTCGGGAGGGTCCGGGGCGGGGGTGCCGGTGACCGGGCCACGGCCTGGTGAGACCCTGTTCACAGCCCTCCGTGCAGGTCAGCGCGGTGGGGAGAAGCAGGCGTCCATGGGACGAACCAGGACGACACGGAGGGGTGAGCCGGGGGTGAGTCGTCGCGGCCCGTTCAAGAGTGCGGTACCGTCCAACGTCGTGAGCCCTGTACGTCGCTGTTCGCGCACCGCGTGCGGCCGCCCGGCCGTCGCGACGCTGACGTACGTCTATGCCGATTCGACCGCCGTCCTCGGACCGCTCGCCACCTACGCCGAACCCCACTGCTACGACCTGTGCGCCGAGCACTCCGAGCGGCTGACCGCTCCGCGCGGCTGGGACGTCGTGCGCCTCGCCCTGGACAGCGGCCCCGCCCGCCCCAGCGGCGACGACCTCGAAGCACTCGCCAACGCCGTGCGCGAAGCAGCCCGTCCGCAGGAGCGCGCCGTCCAGCCGGGCCCGCCGCCCGGCGCCACCGGCCCCGCCGGCCGCGACGCCGATCCCATGGAGGTCGCCCGCCGAGGCCACCTCAGGGTCCTCCGCTCGCCCGACAACTGACGGGGGCGCGGCCCGCCCTTCGACCCGGGCTCGAGCGGCCCGCGTCCGGACCACCGGTCCGCCCCGGTAGGTTTGTCCCCCCGTACCGGACCCAGGAAGGCGTTGGCTGTGGCTGATCTGTCGCAGATCGTGAAGGCATACGACGTACGCGGTGTGGTCCCGGATCAGTGGGACGAAGCACTGGCGGAGCTCTTCGGCGCCGCTTTCGCCCAAGTGACGGGCGCGTCCGCGGTCGTCGTCGGGCACGACATGCGGCCCTCGTCGCCCGGCCTCTCGCGGGCCTTCGCCCGCGGCGCCGCCGCCCGCGGCGTGGACGTGACCGAGATCGGCCTGTGCTCCACCGACCAGCTGTACTTCGCCAGCGGCCACCTCGGCCTGCCGGGCGCGATGTTCACGGCCAGTCACAACCCCGCGCAGTACAACGGCATCAAGATGTGCCGGGCCGGCGCCGCCCCCGTCGGGCAGGACACCGGCCTCGCCGAGATCCGCTCCCTGGTCGAGGGCTGGCTCGAAAACGGCGCCCCCGAGCCCGCGCAGACCCCGGGCACCCTCACCCGGCAGGACGTCCTCGCGGACTACGCGGCCCACCTGCGCTCCCTGGTCGACCTCAGCGGCATCCGCCGGCTGAAGGTCGTCGTCGACGCCGGCAACGGCATGGGCGGGCACACCGTGCCCACCGTCTTCGAAGGCCTGCCCCTCGAACTCGACGCCATGTACTTCGAGCTCGACGGCACCTTCCCCAACCACGAGGCCAACCCCCTCGACCCGAAGAACATCGTCGACCTGCAGCAGCGCGTCCGCGAGGTCGGCGCCGACATCGGCCTGGCCTTCGACGGCGACGCCGACCGCTGCTTCGTCGTCGACGGCAAGGGCGACCCCGTCTCCCCCTCCGCGATCACCGCCCTGGTCGCGGCGCGCGAGCTCGCCAAGCACCCCGGTGGCACCGTCATCCACAACCTGATCACCTCGTGGTCGGTGCCCGAGGTCGTCAAGGAGTGCGGCGGCGAGCCCGTGCGCACCCGCGTCGGGCACTCCTTCATCAAGGAGGAGATGGCCCGCAGCGGCGCCATCTTCGGCGGCGAGCACTCCGCGCACTACTACTTCCGCGACTTCTGGAACGCCGACACGGGCATGCTCGCCGCCATGCACGTCCTCGCCGCCCTTGGCGGCCAGAGCGGCCCGCTGTCCGAGCTGGTCGCCGAGTACGACCGCTACGCCGGCTCCGGCGAGATCAACAGCACCGTCGTCGACCAGGCCGGGCGCACAGCGGCCGTCCGCGCCGCGTACGAGGGCGTGCCGGGCGTGGAGTTCGACGAGCTCGACGGCCTCACCGTGGCGGCCTCCGACTGGTGGTTCAACCTCCGCGCCTCCAACACGGAGCCCCTCCTCCGCCTGAACGTCGAGGCCCGCGACGCGGAGACGGTGTCCCGCATCCGGGACGAGGTCCTGGCGATCGTGCGGGCGTAGGACGCGCGCCGGGTACCGGCCCGGCGGACGCGGTCCCCGCGCCGAACCGGCCGGCGTCCGCCGCGTCGGCGTTCAGCTGCGGCCGAAGGCCGGGCCCGGCCCCCTGAATCCGCCGCGACGGCGAACCGCCCGACTCGACCGATCCGGCGGTGCCGTACCTGCCTCGGTCGGTCCGGCACCGCCGGGCTGCACGGCTGTGGCGGATCGCCGTTGCGGCGGGAGGAAGCCGCAGGGGCCCGGCACGCCGGACGAGGTCTCAGCCTCTGAATCCGCCGCGACGGCGAACACACGAACCCGACCGTCCCGGCGGTGCCGCACCGGCCGCACCGGCGAACCCGGCACGGCAGAGCGCCATAGCGAACCCGCATGCCGCGCTTCCCCCAGCGGAGCGCGAAGGTACCCTGGCCGGACAGAGACGTACATCCGAAGGGAACCCCTCATGCCGCTCGAAGCCGGTCTCCTGGAGATCCTCGCCTGCCCGGCGTGCCACGCGCCCCTCCGCGACGAGTCCGCCTCCGAGGAGTCCCCCGAGCTGGTGTGCGAGGGCACGGGCTGCGGCCTGGCCTACCCCGTCCGGGACGGCATCCCCGTCCTCCTCGTGGACGAGGCCCGGCGCCCGGCCTGACGCCGGAGCGCCCCGCCCGACCCCGCCCGGCGGCCCACCGTTCCGTAGGCCCGGCCGGGCACCCGCACGGCGTACACGACGGCGACCGGAGGCTGATCCACGGTGTTCGACGAGTCACTCCTCGATGATCCCGACGCCCTGTCCCGCGCCGACATCCACGGCCTCCTGCGCGGCGCCGCAGAATCCGGCGCCCGGGTCCGTACGGCCGCCCGCAACGCCGCGGAGGC
>NZ_JBAMDC010000407.1:0-5649 GCF_036961605.1 Streptomyces sp. KLMMK | reverse complement strand
GACATCGGCCCGTACCGCGTGCTGGCCGCCCTGCCGGCCGGGGCCGCCGAGGACACCTCGGTCCGCCCCCTGCTGGCTCCCGCCCACGCCGAACTGGCCCGCACCGCCGAGGTGTTCCTCGACTGCGCGGGCCAGGCCGGCCGCACGGCCGCGGCCCTGGGCATCCACCGCCAGACGCTCTACTACCGCCTGGCGCGCGTGGAGCAGCTCACCGGCCTGGACCTGGACGAGGGCGAGGGGCGGCTGCTGCTCCACATGGCCCTGAAGGCCTCCCGCCTGTAGCCGCCCCCGGCGGCCCCCGGGCCCGCTAGTCCTCCTCCACGGTGACGGCCTGGACGGGACAGGCGCGCGCCGCCTCCTTGACGAGCGGGTTCCCCCCGCCGTCCTCAAGGCCCGGGCGGACGAGGCCGAAGCCGTCCTCGTCCTGGTCGAAGACGCCCGGGGCGGTCAGGACGCACTGGCCCGCGCCGATGCAGACGCCGGAGTCGATGGAGACGCGAAGAGCACTCATGGCGGATTCCGTTTCGACAGGCTCACCAGGCGACCGGGAGAGCGAAGAGTCCTTGCAGGGTGTCGCCGGGCTTGACGGACACCTCGCCGGGAGCAACGGCGAGACGCAGGCCCGGGATGCGGGTGAAGAGCGCGGACAGGGCGATCTCCATCTCGGCGCGGGCCAGGTTCTGCCCCAGGCACTGGTGGACGCCGTAGCCGAACGCGACGTGGTGGCGGGCCGAACGGCGGATGTCCAGGGCGTCGGGGTCGGCGTAGGCGGCGGCGTCGCGGTTGACGACGGACGTGCCGATCATGACGCCGTCGCCGGTGCGCACGGTGTGCCCGCCGATCTCGATGTCCTCCGTGGCGACCCGTATCAAGCCGTCGGCGATGGAGAGGAAGCGCAGCAGCTCCTCCACTGCGGCGGGCATCATGCCGGGGTCGGCGCGCAGGGCGGCGAGCTCGTCAGGGTGTTCGAGAAGGGTGTACACGCCGAGCGCAATCATGTTGGAGGTGGTCTCATGGCCGGCGACGAGCAACAGCAGTGCCATCATGACCAGTTCGTCGCGGTCGACCTGGCCGTCGGCGAGCCGGTCGGCGACGAGCTCGTCGAGCAGGCCGTCGCCGGGCTCGGCCTCCTTGCGGTCCACGAGCCGGTGGAGGTAGTCGCGCAGGTCGTCACGGGCGGCGGTGGCCTCCGCGGCGGTCGGCGCCGCCAGCATCCGCCGGGAGCACGCCTCGAAGAAGTCGTGGTCGTCGTAGGGGACGCCGAGCAGGGTGCAGATCACCATGGACGGCACGGGCAGGGCGTACGCGGAGACGAGTTCCGCGCTGTCGCCCTTGGCGAGCATGGTGTCGATGAGGCCGTCGACAATGCTCCGGATGCGGGGCCGCATGGCGGCGGCCCGCTTGAGACTGAAGCGGGGGATCAGCATGCGGCGCTGCCGGGCGTGTTCGGGGTCGTCCACGCCGAGGAGCGGGATCACCACCGACGCCTGGTTCTCGGCGCGCGGGGCGAGCACGGGAAAGGCCGGATTCTGACGGTTGGACGAGACGCGGGGGTCCGTGAGCAGGGCACGGGCCTCGGTGTGGCCCGTCACGAGCCACACCACGCGCCCGTCGTACAGGGTGACGCGCGTCAGCGGGCCGCGGGCGGCCAGGTCCTGGTGCCTCGCGGGCGGCTGATAGGGGCAGGTGCGGTCGCTGGGGAAGGAGGGAGCCGATGAGGTGGTGGGCTGGATCCCGGTGTCGGTCATGTGCTTCCTTCCAGGCGTTCGGACTGTTGTCCTCTACATCCGGTTCATCCAGTCCAAGCCTCTTTCGAGGTTCGGGCTACGAGCAATCCGGCCATATCGCGCACAACGCCCGACAAGCTCCCGCATTCGGCCCGTGACCACACCTTTGCCGCCTTCGGCCCGTTCGGCGCGCTCCCGTTCGGCCCAGCCCGCCCGGCTCCCCCCGGAGGCGCTCAGCCCGTCCTGAAGACCTCCAGCAGACGGGTGAAGCTGTCGCCCCCGTGACCGCGCTCCACGCCGCGCCGGAAGACCTCCCGGACCGTCGCCGGCAGCGCGGCGTCGATCCCCGAGCCCTCGGCGGTGTGGACGACGTGGTCGACGCTCGCCACCCCCATGGAGAGCCTGTCGACGTCGCCGTCGTGCCGCCCGGCGTCGATGCGCGGGGCGTAGAACGCGAGGAAGCCCGGGACCGAGGCCATCGTGGACTGCGCGTACGGCAGGAACTCCTGCGCGGCGATGCCGTTCGCGGCGGCGATCGCGGTGGCGTGCAGGTAACTGAGCATCGCGGTCCAGAACATGTCCATCTGGATCTGGTAGAACAGCGCGGCCCGGCCGGGGTCGGTGCCGCGGTAGTCGGCTCCGGTGAGCACCTTCAGGGCGGCCTCGTGCGCCTCGAAGACCTCCTTGGGGCCGCTGTAGAAGGTGGACGACTCCGGCTTGCCGATGCCGGAGGGCGGCACCTGCACCCCGCCCGTGAGGTGCTCGGCCCCGTGGCCGGCGGCCCACGCGGCGGCCTCACGGGCCCGCTCGGGGGTGTCCGAGCTGAGGTTGACCAGGACCCGGCCGGCCAGGGAGCCCGCGGCGGGCTCCAGGAGCGCGTACATCGCGTCGTAGTCGGTCAGGCTGAGCACCACGAGCTCGTTCGCGGCCAGCGCCTCCTCGACGCCGACCGCGCGGCGCGCGCCCCGTGCGGTCAGGGCGTCGGCCTTGGCGGCGGTGCGGTTCCAGACCGTCACCTCGTAGCCGGCGTCCAGGTACGCCCCCGCCATCGCCTGCCCCATGGGCCCGAGGCCGATGACGGTCACTGCTCGCTTGTCCGCGGAAACCATGAATCCACACCCCTCTAGAACGAACGCTCTATCTAGTGACGGCATCAACGTAGCACGCCTCTAGAGCGAACGCTCTACCTATATTCTCGGGAGGGTGAAGACGACCCCGGAGCAGGACCACGACGCACCCGCCGCGGGACCCGACGCCGGCCTCGGCACGCGCGAACGGATCGTCCGGGCGGCGTCCCGGCTGATGCAGCGCCAGGGCTACGAGGGCACCGGCATCAAGCAGATCTCCCGGGAGGCGAACGCCACGCTCGGGTCGGTCTACCACTTCTTCCCCGGCGGCAAGCAGGAGCTCGCCACCGAGGCGATACGGCACGGCGACCGGGAGTTCGCCGGCATACTGCGCACGGCGCTGGAGAGCCGGCCGGACCCGGCCGAGGCGGTGGCCGCCACCGCCGCACTCGTCGCCGCCCACCTGCGCGCCTCCGACTGGCTGGACGGCTGCCCCGTCACCGCCACATCCCTGGGAGCCGCGGCAAACGCGCCCGGCATCCGGTCGGCGGCCGCCGAGGCGTTCGAGCGCTGGCGGGGCCTGGTGCGCGACAGGCTCCTCGCCGCCGGCTTCGCCGCGCAGGACGCCCACGAGCTCGCGCACACGGTGATCAATACGCTGGAGGGCGCCGAGCTGACGGCTCAGATCGCCCGCAGCGAGGAGCCCTTGCTGATCGCGGGGCGCCATCTGGCGCGCCTGATCGATTCCTGCCGCTGAGCCCGGCGCGGGGCGGGCCCGGCGGCGTCCGTCAGCCTTCCGCCCCGTGCGCCCGGTCCGCCCCGTCCGCCCCCTCCGGCGCGTCCAGCACCGTGCCCGCGAGCGCCCGCCGGGCACCCTCGACGATCTCCCTGCCGGTCGGCGCCGCGGCGGGGTCGATCAGCCACTGCATCCACAGGCCGACGAACATGGCGTAGTAGAAGGCACCCGCCGTGCGGGTCGCCTCCGGGCCGACCTCGCTGTCGTCGACGCCCTCGAAGAGCGCCACCATGCCCTCGCGCCCCCCGGGCTGCACCTCGGCGAACTTCGCCCTGAGCTCGGGGTTCTTCACCAGCTGGCCCACCACCTCCAGCTGCGCCGACCAGAACTCGCGGTCCTTCGCGAAGCTCGCGATCACCCCGTCCAGCGTGGCGGCGAGGCGCTCCTCGCGCGGCGCCTCCGGGTCCGCCGCGGAGGCGATGGCGGGTGCCGCCTCGTCGGCCCAGTCGGCGGTCAGCTGCAGGAAAGCCTCCATCATCAGCGCCTCCTTCGAGCCGTAGTGATAGCCGATGGAGGCGAGGTTGGCCCCCGAGGCGGCCACGATGTCGCGCGCGGTGGTGCGCGTCCAGCCCTTCTCGAGCAGGCAGCGCTTGGCGCCTTCGAGCAGATCTTCGCGATGTCCCATGTCAGCAGCCTAGCCGCGGCCATACACATGTCCTAGACGAGCGTACGAGACGCTCGTCTTATACAAGCGTCATAGACAAGCGTTTAAGACGTGCGTATATTCGCTGCCCATGACGACCCCACTGGCGACCCCGCCCGTCCGCACTCTCGCGGGCCGCAAGGAATGGACGGCCTTCGTCGTCCTCCTGCTGCCCCTCCTCCTGGTCTCGATGGACGTCTCCGTCCTGTTCTTCGCCATGCCGGCCATCGGCCGGGAGCTGGAGCCGACCGGCACCCAGCAACTGTGGATCTTCGACAGCTACGCCTTCGCGCTCGCCGGGCTGCTGATGACCATGGGGGCGCTCGGGGACCGCATCGGCCGCCGCAGGCTGCTGCTGGCCGGGGCGTGCGCCTTCGGCGTCGCGTCGGTCTTCGCCGCGTACGCGCAGAGCGCGGAGATGCTGATAGCCGCGCGCGCCGTGCTGGGCGTGGGCGGGGCCACCCTGATGCCCTCGACCATGGCGCTGGTGCGCAACCTGTTCCACGACGACAAGCAGCGCAGCAAGGCGATCGGCATCTGGTCGGGCGCCATGGCGGGCGGCATCGCGCTCGGTTCGGTGCTCGGCGGGCTGCTGCTGGAGCACTTCTGGTGGGGCTCGGCGTTCCTCGTCAACGTCCCCGCGATGGTGCTGCTGCTGGTGCTCGCGCCGCTGCTCGTCCCGGAGTCCAGGGACCCGCGCCCGGGCCGGTTCGACGTGCTGAGCGTGCCGCTGTCGATCGGCGCCGTGATCCCGGTGATCTACGGGGTCAAGGAGATCGCCGCGGAGGGGTTCGCCGCGGCGCCCGCGGCGTGCGTGGCCGCCGGCCTGCTGATCGGCGCCGCGTTCGTACGGCGCCAGCGCGGCCGGGACGACGCGATGATCAGCCGCGAGCTGTTCCGCCGGCGCGCCTTCGGGGCGGGCGTCGGGATCAACACGCTGGCCACGTTCGGCATGATGGGCTCCGCCTACTTCACCACGCAGTACCTGCAGTCCGTGCTCGGCAAGGGCCCGCTGGAGGCGGCGCTGTGGGGCGTCATCCCCTCCGTGGCGGTCGGCTGCGTCGCCCCGCTCGCCGGCGCGGCCGGGCAGCGGGCGCCCAAGGCCTACGTCATGGCGGCCGGTTTCGCGGTCGCGGCCGCCGGCTACGGGCTGCTCGCGGGGGTCGGAACGGACTCCCTGGCCCTGACGCTGGCCGGCTCCGCGGTCATCGCCTCCGGCATCGTCGTGGTCATGGCCCTGGTCAACGACATGGCGCTCGGCAGCGCCCCGCCGGAAAAGGCGGGCAGCGCGGCCTCCCTGCTGGAGACCGGCCAGGAGCTGGGCGGTGCCCTGGGCATGGCGCTCTTCGGCAGCGTGGGCGTGGCCGTCTACCGCCGCGACATGGCGGACGGCCTGCCCGCGGACCTGCCGCACGG
>NZ_JBAMDC010000406.1:0-5707 GCF_036961605.1 Streptomyces sp. KLMMK | reverse complement strand
GCACTCTCTTCCGGGTGTGGACCTCTCACGCGCACCGGACGGGCCCTCCTCGGACACTGGGGACGGATGTCTCTCCAACTCTCCGATTTTCCAGCCTCATACGCGAAAGGGTGGGCAGATGACGGGACTTCGCAGGACACACCGACGAGAAGTCGCCACGGCACGGCGGGCGACGACGGCAGGGGCGGGATCATGACGGTCAAGGGGGTGCTCTTCGACTTCTCCGGCACGCTCTTCCGCGTCGAGCCGACCGCGTCGTGGCTGGCCGCGGCTCTGAAGCGCACCGGTGTCCGCATGAGCGAAGCCGAGGCGGCCCGGACCGCTGAGCGGCTGGAGGAGGCGGGCGCCCTTCCGGGAGGCGGGAGCCCGCTCTGCGTACCCCCGCACCTGGCCGGGCTGTGGGCCGAGCGGGACCGCAGCGCGGAGCAGCACCGCGCTGCGTACACGGGGCTGGCGCGAGAGGTGCCGCTGCCCCGGCAGGAGCTCTACGACGCGCTGTACGAGCGGCACATGGAGCCGGCGGCCTGGCGCCCGTACGCCGATGCGCCAGCGGTCCTGGAGGAGCTGCGGCGGCGCGGGATACGGACGGCCGTGGTGAGCAACATCGGCTGGGACCTGCGGCCGGTGTTCCGTACGCACGGCCTGGACGCCGGTGTGGACGCCTACGCGCTGTCCTTCGAGCACGGGGTGCAGAAACCCGATCCGCGGCTCTTCCTGGTGGCCTGTCAGGCGCTGGGGCTGGCACCCGAAGAGGTGCTGATGGTGGGTGACGACCGCCGGGCCGACGGGGGCGCCGCGGCGCTCGGCTGTGCGGTGCACCTGGTGGACCACCTGCCGGTCGGGGAGCGGCCCGCCGCTCTGCGCCCGCTGCTCGGCCTGCTCGGCTGACAGACCCGGCTGCCACGCTGGTCTGGGCGGTCCCCCGCGCCGCCCAGGCCAGCCGACACGCCGGTGCCGCACCACGCCGGGGGCGGGCAGGGCACCGGATACCCCCTGAGTATATTGGCCCGGAGCCAGTCAACGCAGGAGTTGTGGAATGTCCCCGCGCAGCGCGTCGGCCAACGAGGAGATGCGCCGCCGTTCCCGTGAGCGGCTGCTCCAGGCGACGGTCGAGCTCGTCGGTGAACGCGGGTACGAGGCGACGACGCTCGCCGACATCGCCGACCGGGCCGGCACGGCACGCGGCCTGGTCTCGTACTACTTCCCCGGCAAGCGGCAGTTGCTGCAGTCGGCGGTGCACCGGGTGATGCATCTGGAGCTCGAGGCGGGCCTGGAGCGCGCCCCGTGCGCCCGGGACGGCCGCGAGCGCCTCGCACGGGCGATCGACGCGATCCTGGGGCTCGCCCGGGACCGCCCCCTGCTGATGCGCACCCACATGGCCGGGATCCTCCAGGCGGAGGGCTTCATCCAGTGCCCCGAGCAGCAGCGTCTCGCGCACCTGCTGCACGACACGGTGGCCGCCTACGGCTCCCCCGACCCCGACGCGGACTACCCGCTGCTGCGCGCCCTGCTGATGGGCGCCGTCGTGGCGGTCCTGCTGCCGGGCGCGCCCATGCCGTTCGAGAGGCTGCGGGCGGAGCTCTTCCAGCGCTACGGCCTCGACTGGGAGCTCGGCGTCCCGCCCGGCCCCGCACCCCCGCGCCCGGGCGCCTGACCCGTTCGGCCCGGCGGAACCGGCCACGCGCACGCGCCGCACTCCCGTACCGCGGCTCCCGGTGCGATCCTGGAGGGACCTGCGGGACATCTGCGGACGTCTGCGGAAAGGGGCCCACCGTGCTTCGCATCGCCGTGATCGGGTCGGGGCCGAGCGGGGTCTACACCGCCCAGGCCCTGGTGCAGCAGGGGGACGTCCCCGGAGTGACGGTGGACGTCCTGGACCGGCTGCCCTGCCCGTACGGGCTGGTGCGCTACGGCGTCGCCCCGGACCACGAGAAGATCAAGTCCCTGCAGGGCAACCTGCGGGCGGCCATGGAGCACCCGGCCATCACATTCTTCGGAAACGTCCCGGTGGGGGACGACCCGCGCGGCCTCCCGCCGCGGCGGCTGCTGGAGCTCTACCACGCGGTCGTCTACTGCGTCGGGGCCGCGGCCGACCGGCGGCTCGGCGTCCCCGGCGAGGACCTGGCCGGCAGCTTCTCGGCCACGGAGTTCGTCTCCTGGTACAGCGCCCACCCGGACGCGGCGCCGGACGGGTTCGTGCTGGGCGCGCGCTCCGCGGTCGTCATCGGCGTGGGCAACGTGGCCGTCGACGTGGCCCGCGTGCTGGCGCGCGGCGCGGGCGAACTGCACGGGACCGACGTGCCGCACGCCGCGCTGTCCGCCCTCGCGGCCAGCCGGGTGACGGACATTCACATGGTCGGCCGGCGCGGCCCCTCGCAGGCGAAGTTCACCACGAAGGAGCTGCGCGAGCTGGGAGCCCTGTCCGGTGCCGAGACGCTCGTACGGACGCAGGAGGCGGCGCTCGACCCCGCGTGGGACGATCCCGCCGGGCTGCCCGCGGTGGGGCGGCGCAACGTCGAGGTCCTGCGGGGCTGGGCCGAGCGCCCGCCCGGCGGCCGCCCGCGCCGTATCCACCTGCGGTTCTTCCTCCGGCCGGCCGCGCTGCTCGGTGGCGGCGACGGGGCGGTGCGCGCCGTGCGCTTCGAGCGGACGGCGCCGGACGGGCGCGGCGGCGTCGTCGGCACGGGCGAGTTCGAGGAGGTCGAGGCCCAGCTGGTGCTGCGCTCGGTGGGCTACCGCGGGGTGCCGATCGCGGGGCTGCCGTTCGACGCGGAGCTGGGCGTCGTGCCCCATGCGGCGGGCCGGGTCCTGCGGGAGGGCGTCCCGTCGCCGGGCGAGTACGTGGCGGGGTGGATCAAGCGCGGCCCGACGGGCGTGATCGGCACGAACCGCTCGTGCGCGAAGGAGACGGTGACGTCCCTGCTGGCCGACGCCGGGGCGCTCGCGGCACGCCGGCCCGGGCCGGTGGAGGACGCGCACGCCGTCCTGCGGGCGGCGGGGCGGGAGCCGGTGGAGTGGCCGGGCTGGCTGGCGATCGAGGCCGCGGAGGCCGCTCTCGGCGAGGGGCTGGGCCGCGGTCCGGTGAAGATCCCGGACTGGGAGGGGCTGCTGTCGGCGGCCCGCGCCCGCGGCTGATCCCCGGGCCCGGCGCGGTCAGGCCGGGGTGCCGAGGCGGGACGCCTGGTGCCCGGCCGCGGTGAGGACGGTGCCGAGCAGGCCCGGGAAGAGCGCTTCGAGATCGTCGCGGCGCAGGGCGTTCATCTTCGCCGTGCCCCGGTAGATCTGCCGGACCACGCCGCTCTCGCGCAGCACCCGGAAGTGGTGCGTCGTCGTCGACTTGCTCACGGGGAGGTCGAAGACCGAGCAGTTCAACTCGCCCTCGACCGCGGCGAGGTCGCACACGATCTGCAGGCGCATGGGGTCCGCGAGCGCGTGCAGCACACCTTCCAGGCGGATCTCCGCGCGGTCGGGGTGCTCCAGGGAGCG
This sequence comes from Streptomyces sp. KLMMK, assembly GCF_036961605.1. Taxonomy (NCBI): domain Bacteria; kingdom Bacillati; phylum Actinomycetota; class Actinomycetes; order Kitasatosporales; family Streptomycetaceae; genus Streptomyces; species Streptomyces sp. KLMMK. The sequence continues at coordinate 2,221 of NZ_JBAMDC010000406.1, read as the reverse complement.
GCCGCTCGACGACGGCCGGTTCTGTGCTGGCACGGCTCCTCCTCCGGGTGCGTCGGGCTGCTCCGCGACGCCCCCATTGTACGAGAGGCATCGTAGTTTGACATCCCTCGTACTACGATGACTATCGTACGAACCGTTGCCCGCCGCGGAACCCGCCGCGCCGGGAAGACGTCGCCGTGCATCGCCGTGAAGCGCATAGGAGCCTGCCGTGACCGCCCTGTTCACCCCGTACACCCTGCGTTCGCTCACCATCCCCAACCGGGTCTGGATGGCCCCGATGGACCAGTACAGCGCCGAGGTCTCCGGACCGGGCGCGGGCGTCGCGAACGACTGGCACTTCGCGCACTACACCGCCCGCGCGACCGGCGGGGCGGGGCTGATCCTCGTGGAGGCGACCGCGGTCAGCCCGGAGGGCCGGATCAGCCCGGCCGACCTGGGACTCTGGAACGACACCCAGACCGAGGCCCTCCGCCGCATCACCTCCTTCCTCGCAGAGCGCGGCACCGTGCCCGGCATCCAGCTCGGCCACGCCGGCCGCAAGGCCGCCACCGAGCGCCCGTGGCGCGGCAACGGGCCGGTGGGCCCGGAGGAGGCCTGGCAGACGGTCGCCCCGAGCGCCGTGCCGTACAACGAGGGCCACCGCGTGCCCACCGAGCTGACGGTGGAGCAGATCCAGGAGATCGTGGGGCAGTTCGCGGACGCCGCGCGGCGCGCCCTGGCCGCCGGATTCCAGGTCGTCGAGCTGCACGGGGCCCACGGCTACCTCATCCACCAGTTCCTCTCCCCGCTCAGCAACCGCCGCACCGACCGGTACGGCGGGTCGTTCGAGAACCGGACGCGGTTCGCGCTGGAGGTCGTGGAAGCCGTGCGCGGGGTGTGGCCACGGGAACTGCCGGTGTTCTTCCGGGTCTCGGCCACGGACTGGGTGACGGAGAACCCCGAGGACGGGCGCGACGGCTGGACCACGGGCGACACCGTGCGTCTCGCGCACGAGCTGCGGGCGCGCGGCGTGGACCTGATGGATGTCTCCACGGGCGGCATCACCTCCGGCATCCGCATCCCCACCGGCCCGGGCTACCAGGTGCAGTTCGCCCGGCGGATCCGCCGGGAGTCCGGCCTGCCGACCGCCGCGGTGGGCCTCATCACCGATCCCCGGCAGGCCGAGAAGATCGTCGCCGACGGCGACGCCGACGCCGTCCTGCTCGGCCGCGAGCTCCTGCGCGACCCGCACTGGCCCCACCGCGCGGCGGTCGGACTCGGCGCGGCCAAGCGCTTCCCCGACCAGTACGCCTGGGCCGTCTGACGCGCGAAGCCGCACCCTCCGTCCGGGACACACGTACGGCTGAATCTTCCGGGCGCGGATACGTACGGGTACGTACGGATCCGCGCCCTGCTCCGCGCGGCCGTCCGCACGGCCCGGATCCGGGGCCCGGACTGCGGGTGCAGCCCGTCCTTCGCGTACGATCCCGTACTTGCGCAACTGCCAGCAGTTTGTTTACAGGGAGGGGCGGCAGCTGTGGCTGCACGACCTTTGCACGAGATCGTCGAACCGGGCTGGGCGAAGGCCCTGGAGCCGGTGGCGGGCCGGATCGCCGCGATGGGCGACTTCCTGCGCTCCGAGATCGCCGCGGGCCGTACGTACCTGCCGTCGGGCGCCAACGTGCTGCGCGCCTTCCAGCAGCCGTTCGACGACGTCCGGGTGCTGATCGTCGGTCAGGACCCGTACCCGACGCCGGGTCACGCCGTGGGGCTGAGCTTCTCCGTCGCACCGGAGGTACGGCCGCTGCCGGGCAGCCTGGAGAACATATACCGCGAGCTCCACACCGACCTGGGGCTTCCCCGCCCGTCCAACGGGGACCTCACGCCGTGGACCCGGCAGGGCGTGCTGCTGCTCAACAGGGCGCTGACCACCGCCCCGCGCAAGCCGGCCGCGCACCGCGGCAAGGGCTGGGAAGAGGTCACGGAGCAGGCGATCCGGGCGCTGGTCGAGCGGGGGCGCCCGATGGTGGCGATCCTGTGGGGCCGCGACGCCCGCAACCTGCGGCCGATCCTGGGACAGGTGCCGTCCGTGGAGTCGGCGCACCCCTCCCCCATGTCGGCCGACCGCGGTTTCTTCGGCTCGCGGCCGTTCAGCCGGGCCAACGACCTGCTGGCGCGGCAGGGCGCCGCCCCCGTGGACTGGCAGCTGCCGTGAGGTCCGCGGCCGCCGTCGTGACACCGC
>NZ_JBAMDC010000405.1:0-5713 GCF_036961605.1 Streptomyces sp. KLMMK | reverse complement strand
CTGCGCTTCGGGCTGGAGCGCAGCTACCGCGTGCTCGCCCGGCTCGCCCAGCGCGGCGAGGAACGGATCGAACTGGTGGAGCGGGCAAACCGTTTCCGCCCCAGGACATGGGTGTGATCGATGTCGCAAGTGCCGCGCCCCTCACAACTGACGGCGTGCCCCGCCTGCAGGGAACCGCTGGACCCGGCCGACAATTTCTGCGGCGGCTGCGGCGCCGACCTGTCGGCGGTACCTGCGGTCCTCCCCGACGACGGCGACGGCCCGTCCGACTACCGGCTCGCGCTGCCCGACCCCGGCGCCCGGGCGGCCGTACGGGCTCCCCTCGTGCCTCCTGCGCCCTCGGACGACGGCCCGCCACAGCCCGCGCGGCCGCCGGGAAGTGACGCCTCGGCGGCCCCCGGCGCGCCCGACCCCCGCACCGGGTCCGTACTGGGCGGGGTCCCGGCACAGGCGGCGCACGAGGTCTCCGGGGCGCCGCCCGAGGAGGGGGCCGCCCACCCGGCCCCCGAGGGCACCGGGCGGATCTGCGGGTCGTGCCGATCCGGCATGATCGACAAGGACGGGTACTGCGAACACTGCGGGCATGCACAGCCGCGCGAACGGGATCACATGGAGCACCAGTTGCCAGGCGTCGCAGCGGTCAGCGACCGCGGACTGCGCCACCACCGGAACGAGGACGCGTACGCCGTGTCCGCCATCGCCCTCGCCGACGGGGCCCCGGCCACCGTCGCCGTCGTCAGTGACGGCGTGTCGTCCGCGACCCGCCCCGACGAGGCGTCGGCCGCGGCGTGCGCGGCCGCACGGGAGGTGCTGGTCGCGGCCCTGCCGGAGGGAGGGGATCCGCGGCAGGCCACCCATGATGCGATCATGCGGGCGGCCGAGGCGGTGACGTCGCTGGCCGCGCCCCCGCGCGGGCCGCTGCAGCACGACCCGCACCGCCAGGAGAACGCCCCCGCGTGCACGATCGTGACGGCCGTCGTCACCGGCGACCTGCTCACGGTCGGCTGGGTCGGCGACAGCCGGGCCTACTGGGTGCCGGAGGACCGTTCCACCCAGCCCGCCCGGCTCACCGAGGACGACTCGTGGGCCGCTCAGATGGTCGCCGCGGGCCTGCTGACGGAGGCCGAGGCGTACGCCGACGAGCGGGCCCACGCCATCACCGGCTGGCTGGGCGCGGACGCCTACGAGGTCGAGCCGCACACCGCGTCCTTCCACCCCGACCGCAAGGGCGTGGTCATCGTCTGCACGGACGGGCTGTGGAACTACGCCGAGTCCGCCGAGCTGATGGCCGAGGTCACCCCGCCGGACGCCAGGACGCGGCCGCTGGAGTGCGCCCGGCAACTGCTGGCCCACGCCCTGGACGGAGGGGGCCACGACAACGTAACAGTGGCCGTACTGCCGTTCCCGCTGTCGCCCGAGGGGGCAGGATCGGCCTGAGACCAGGGCTCCCCCGGCTGCCGCCGGAGGTGCCCGCAGGGGGGATGCGCGCCGGTAGCCCGGCCGGTGCCGCGCGCAGGTCCGCCCGGGTGTCCATGGCACGGACGGAGTACCGAGGAGCGGATCAGATGGCCAATTTCTCCAAGCCGAGCGAGCACCGGTTCACGGTCGAGGTGTACCAGAACGCCCATCTGCCGGAAGGCGGGCGCGAGGTCAACGCGATCGTCACGGTCACCGCCACGGGCGGAGGGACCATGGCGGAGGCACCGCTCGCCTCCCGGACTCCCCTGGTGCCCCATCAGTCCCCGGCGTCCTACGGGCAGCGGGCCGCCGGCCCCGACGCGGCCGTGGTCATCATGGTCGACTGCTCCGGCTCGATGGACTACCCGCCGACCAAGATGCGGGGTGCCCGCGCCGCCACGGCGGCCGCCATCGACACCCTGCGCGACGGCGTGGCCTTCGCCGTCGTCGCCGGCACCCACCAGGCGAAGGAGGCCTACCCCGGCGGCGGGCGGCTCGCGCTGGCCGACGCCACCACCCGGCAGCAGGCCAAGGACGCCCTGCGCAAGCTCACCCCGGGCGGCGGCACCGCCATCGGCACCTGGCTGCGCCTGGCCGACCGGCTGCTGGAGTCGTCCGAGGCGCCGATACGGCACGGCATCCTCCTCACCGACGGCCGCAACGAGCACGAGGAACCCGACGCCCTGCGCGCCTCGCTGAAGGTCTGTGCGGGCCGGTTCACCTGTGACGCGCGCGGGGTGGGCACCGACTGGGAGGTCAAGGAGGTCACCGGCATCGCCTCGGCGCTGCTGGGCACGGCCGACATCGTCGCCGACCCGGCCGGGCTGTCCGCCGATTTCACGCGGATGATGGAGACCGCCATGGGCAAGGAGGTCGCGGACGTGGCCCTGCGCCTGTGGACGCCGCAGGGCGCCGAGGTGCGGTTCCTCAAGCAGGTCGCACCGTCCCTGGAGACGCTGACCGAGCGGCGCGTGGACGCCGGCCCGCGCATCGGCGACTACCCCACCGGCTCCTGGGGCGACGAGTCCCGCGACTACCACCTGTGCGTGCGGGTGCCCGCCGCCTCGGTGGGCGAGGAGATGCTCGCCGCCCGCGTCTCGCTGGTGCTGCCCGCGCCCGCGGGCTCCTCGCCGCGGGCACTGGCGCAGGGGCTCGTGCGGGCGGTCTGGACGGACGACCTCGCCGCGTCCACCTCCCTCAACCCCCAGGTCGCGCACTACACCGGCCAGGCCGAGCTGGCCCGGGTCATCCAGCAGGGCCTGGACCTGCGCCGGTCGGGCGACATCGACGGGGCGACGGCCAAGCTCGGCCGCGCCGTCCAGCTGGCGAACCGCTCCGGCAACGAGGACACTGCGAAACTCCTCGCCAAGGTGGTGGACGTGGTGGACGCCGCGACGGGTACTGTGCGGCTGAAGGCGAAGGTCACGGCGGAGGCGCAGATGACCCTCGAAACGCGCTCGACGAAAACCGTACGGGTGAGGAAGTAGCGCCGGGAGGCGTGGCGGCCGCAGAGTGTGCCGCGGCGCGGACCGTCCGCCCCGACCCCGGGAAGCACCGCCGGCAGGCCACCGTCCCGCCGGCAACGACCGCAACGAACGGCACACGAGGGGGATCAACCGACATGCCGACCTGCCCGAACGGCCACCAGTCGACGGCCGAGGACTGGTGCGAGGTGTGCGGCCACCGCATGTCGGGGGCGCCCGAGCGGCCCGGCCCCGCCGGAGCCACGGGTGCCGTCCCGCCGCCTCCCCCCGCACCGCCCACCGGCGCGCCCCTGCCGCCCCCGAGCGGCCCGCAGGGCGCGCCCGGCTACGGCTACGGCGGGCACACCGGGGACACGACCGTCCAGGCGGAGCTGTGCCCGCACTGCCGTACGCCCCGCGAGGCGCAGGCACCTTTCTGCGAGGAGTGCCGGTACAACTTCCTGACCCGGACGGGCGCTTCGTTCGGGCCGCCGCCACCGCTGTCCCCGCAGGGGCTGCAGTCGGCTCCGCCGCCCCCGCCGCAGCACACCCAGCCGCCGCAGTCCTACGAGTACTACGGCTCGCGCCCGTCGCGGATCAACCGCCCGGCCGAGCCGCTCACTCCGGAGACGCACACGTCCTCCCCGTACGCCGAGCCGGTCTACGCGGACGAGGCCGGCGGGGACTGGATGCTGCCCCCGCCGGGCACGGCCACGGCGCCGCCCGCCTCGCCCTACGCGTACGAGCCCGCGGCGGCGGGCGGGGTGCCGGGGCAGCAGCAGGCTCCGCAGCAGCACGCACCCGCCGGGTGGACGGCCGTCGTGGCACCCGACCGCGAGTACTTCATGGCGATGATGAACCGCAGCGGCCCCGAGGCCGCCGGGCTCAACCTCCCGGCGTACTCGCCCGAGCTGCAGCTGCCGCTGAACGGGCCGCAGGTCACGGTCGGGCGGCGGCGCCACAGCACCGGCGAGTCGCCGGACATCGACCTGTCGCGCCCGCCGGAGGACCCCGGCGTCTCGCACCAGCACGCGATGTTCGTGCAGCAGCCCGACGGCAGCTGGGCCGTGGTCGACCAGGACTCCACCAACGGCACCACCATCAACGGCTCGGAGACGCCGATCCAGCCCTACGTGCCCGTGCCGCTGCAGGACGGCGACCGGGTGCACGTGGGGGCATGGACGACGATCACGCTGCACCGGGGCTGACGGGCCGCGGGCGCCGGCCCGCGGCACCCCTCAGGGCCGGCGCGTACCGCCCAGCGGCCACCTGCACGGGCCCTCGGGGTGGTCCAGCCACGCCCACTGGGCGTCGCCCGCGACCGAGACGCCGAAGCGCTCGCGCCCCGGGCGCCCCTCGGCGCGCCAGACGGCGTGGGCGCCCGCCGGGTCCAGGGCGCCGGCGGTCAGCGTCAGCAGGAAGCGGAAGCGCTCGCTCTGCAGCAGCCGGCAGGGCAGTCCCCTGATCCGGGGCACCGGCGCGGCCGCACCGCCGCGCAGCGGGACGAAGTAGGCGGGGGTGCGCAGGAACCTTCCCTCGGCGTGCGTGGCGTCCGCGACCCGCAGCGCGAGCAGACCGGTGGCGAGCGGGGCGAGGATCAGGCCGTCCGGCCGCGTCTGCGCGATCCAGGCGGGCGGCACCCGGGAGACGGCGCAGGTGGCCAGGATCCGGTCGAAGGGGGCGCGCCACGGGCAGCCGAGCGCGCCGTCGCCCGTGACGACCTCCGGGTGGAAGCCCGCCTCGGTGAGGTGGTCGCGGGCGGAGGCGGTGATCTCCGGGTCGAGGTCGGCGGTGGTGACGTTGCCGTCGCCGAGGCGGTGGGCGAGCAGGGCCGCGTTGTAGCCGGTGCCGGTGCCGATCTCCAGCACGCGGTGGCCGTCCTGGACGTTCAGGGCGGAGAGCATCCTGGCCATCAGGGAGGGCTGGCTGCTGGAGGAGATCAGCTCGCCGTCCCGGACGCGGGTGGCGAGCGGCTCGTCCGCGTAGGCGCCGACCAGCCAGTTCTCGTGACCCAGAGGGTCGGGGTCGCCGCCGGAGAGGCGCCGGTAGCCGCCCACGGCGCCGGTGTAGTAGACGGGGACGAACAGCTCCCGGGGCACCTCGGCGAAGGCGCGCCGCCACCGGGGGTCGGTCAGCTCGCCGGCCGCCCGCAGCCGCTCGACCAGCTCCGTGCGCAGCGCCGAGGACAGCTCCATGTCCCGCTTCAGATGGGTAGCGCCCATGACTCCACTGTGCGCCGCGGCTGCGGTTTGTGCGAAGGTCCTACATCGCCGGTCCTCGGCCGGTCCGTCTGAGACCATGGAGGGGTGATTGAGATTCCGCGCGGCACGCTTCAGGAGCAGACCTTCTACGAGCAGGTCGGCGGCGAGGAGACCTTCCGGCGCCTGGTCCGCCGCTTCTACGAGGGCGTGGCGGGCGACCCCCTGCTGCGGCCGATGTACCCCGAGGAGGACCTCGGCCCGGCCGAGGAGCGCCTGGTGCTCTTCCTCATGCAGTACTGGGGCGGGCCGCGGACGTACAGCGAGAACCGCGGCCACCCGCGGCTGCGGATGCGCCACGCCCCCTTCACCGTCGACCGGGCCGCGCACGACGCGTGGCTGCGGCACATGCGGGACGCGGTGGACGAGCTGCAGCTCGCTCCGGAGCTGGAGCAGCAGCTGTGGAACTACCTGACGTACGCGGCGGCGTCGATGGTGAACACCGAGGGCTGAGCTCCTCCCGCGGCGGGCCCGGGCCTCAGGCGGGCGTGACCGTCAGCCCGGAGAGCCCGCCCGTCCGTACCGCGATGGAGC
>NZ_JBAMDC010000404.1:0-5741 GCF_036961605.1 Streptomyces sp. KLMMK | reverse complement strand
AGGCAGGCAGTTCCTGCTAGAGCGCCAGGCCCGTCAGGACGAGCACGCGCTCGTAGGTGTAGTCGTCCATCGCGTAGCGCACGCCCTCGCGCCCCACGCCGGACTGCTTGGCGCCGCCGTAGGGCATCTGGTCCGCGCGGTAGGACGGCACATCGCCGATGATGACGCCGCCGGTCTCCAGGGCACGGTGCGCCCGGAAAGCCGTCTGCAGGTCGTGCGTGAAGACGCCGGCCTGCAGGCCGTACGGCGAGTCGTTGACGGCGGCGAAAGCGGCCTCCTCGCCCTCGGCCTTGGTGATCGTCAGGACGGGGCCGAAGACCTCCTCGCAGGCGATGGTCACGTCGGCCGGCACGTCCGCGAGCACGGTCGGGGCGTAGGTCGCGCCGTCGCGCTTGCCGCCGGTGAGCAGGGCGGCACCCTTCTCCACGGCCTCGTCCACCCAGGACTCCACGCGCTTGGCGGCGTCCTCGCTGACGAGCGGGCCGACGTCCGTCGCGGCGTCCGACGGGTCACCGGTGACCTGCGCCTCGACGGCGGCCACGACCTTGGGCACGAGGCGCTCGTACAGCGAGGCGTCGGCGATGACGCGCTGCACCGAGATGCAGGACTGGCCGCCCTGGTAGTTCGAGAACGTCGCGATGCGCTGTGCGGCCCAGTCGAGGTCCTCCTCGGAGGACCAGTCGGCCAGGACGACGGCCGCACCGTTGCCGCCGAGCTCAAGGGTGACGTGCTTGCGGGGGGCGGAGTCGAGGATCGACCAGCCGACCGGCCCGGAGCCGGTGAAGGAGATGACCGGCAGGCGCTCGTCCTGGACGAGGGCGGGCATGCGGTCGTTCGGGACCGGCAGCACGCTCCAGGAGCCCGCCGGCAGGTCCGTCTCGGCCAGAATCTCGCCCAGCACGAGGGAGGAGATCGGGGTCGCCGGAGCGGGCTTGAGGATGATCGGCGCACCGACGGCGATCGCGGGGGCGACCTTGTGGGCGCTCAGGTTCAGCGGGAAGTTGAACGGCGCGATGCCCAGCACGGTGCCGCGCGGGAAGCGGCGGGTCAGTGCCAGACGGCCGGTGCCGCCCGCGTCGGTGTCGAGGCGCTGCGCGTCGCCGGCGTTGAAGCGGCGAGCCTCCTCGGCGGCCCAGCGGAAGACGGAGACAGCGCGACCAACCTCGCCGCGGGCCCACTTGATGGGCTTGCCGTTCTCGGCGGAGATGAGCTGGGCTATCTCCTCGGTGCGCTCGGTGAGCCGCTTCGCGACGTGGTCGAGGGCGGCGGTCCGCACGTGCGCGGGCGTCGCCGCGAACTCCTCTCGTACGGCGTGCGCGGCGGCCACGGCCTCCTCGACCTGTGCCTCGGTGGGCACGCTCACGGTGCCGACGAGACGGCCGTCCCAGGAGTTCGTGACGTCGAAGGTCTCCTCGCCGGTGGCCTCGCGGCCGGCCAGCCAGAACGCGTGGGGAGCAGTCACAATCCCGGCCCTTCCCAAGTGGTGTGGATATTGCTCCCCCACGGTAGGTGCGGGGCGGCCGGGCGCCGATTGTCCGCGGTGGAGCAGTACCGGCGCGGGGAGCACCGCAATGGCGGAGTGGCTGCGCCTCGTGCACCTACAGGGCTCAGGTCCGTGGGTCTTCCCAACGGCTTGAGACCCGGCGGCGGGGGCCCCATGCGGCGCGCATGGGGCCCGCGGGGCGCCACCCGCGAGGGGCCTCATGCCGCCACGCACTCGCTCCCCTGAGCGGGACCACGCCGGACCGACCGGCCCCGGCCCCATGCCGCCCTCCCTCGGCCACTCGGACCGCGGCACCTGGAGCTCCCCCCGGCTTACGACGCCCTGCCGGGCCCCGAGTCCGGGTCCAGGGGCGTTCTACTCCTGCCCCGAAGCCGCAGTCGCCTTCAGAGCCAGCCACAGCTCCATACGGACGTCGGGATCATCCAGAGAGCGGCCCAGGATCTCCTCCACCCGTCGCATGCGGTAGCGCAGCGTATGGCGGTGGACGCCGAGGTCCGCCGCCGCCGCGTCCCACTGGCCGTGGCGGGAGAGCCAGGCGCGCAGGGAGGCGACGAGGTCGCCGCGCCCGGTTGCGTCGTGCTCCCGGAGGGCCCGCAGCATGCCGTCCGCGAAGGCGCGTACCGCATCGTCCGCGAGGAGCGGCAGTACCGAGCCGGCGGCGACCTCTTCGTGCTCCACGAGGACCCTGCCGCGGCGGCGTGCGACGGACAGGGCCTGCTCCGCCTGGCGGAAGGCCGCCGCGGCGGCGATGGGCCCTGCGGGGGCGGACAGGCCGATGACGAGGTCGCAGGCAGGGGCGGCGGCGCTGCGGTCCCGGGGCCGCGCCTTCGTCCCACGGCGGGCTTCTATGGCACGGGCGTGTTCCCCGCATGCCGCGGCGACCGCACCGCCGTCGGGCGCAAGGACGACGAGCCGTTCGCCGTCCGGGACGACCAGCAGCGGCTCCGCCACCCGGCCCGCGGCGGTCTCCAGGGTGTCCGCGAGCACGGCCAGCGGCTCCACGGCGGGCTCGCCCTCCCCCTCCGGGCCGATGGCGTCGGCGTCGGCGGGCATCTCCACCGCTTCCGCGACGATCACCCGGAACGGAGCGTCCAGCAGGCTTCCGTAGAGATCCCCGGCCACTGCCCGTGCATGGTCGGGTTCGCCGGCGAGGAGCATGCGCAGCAGTGCCGCGCCCAGTCGCTGCTCCGCCTCCTGCAGGGCCCTGGAGCGCTCGGTGGTGAGGGTGAGCAGGGCGATGGCGGAGTGCACGGCGTAGCGCTCGGCGGTTCCCAGGGGCGCGCCCGTACCGACGGCGAGAACCCCCCGTGCGCGCCGCCCGGAGCCGAGGGACTGCAGCTCAACGCGGTCGGCTCCCTCCTCGGCGGGATCCGTGCCCACGACGGCGGTGGCGGGCGCGGGGCGCTCCCGCAGCCGCTCGACGTCCGCTCCGAGGCGCGCGGCCCGGCGCGCAGCCCATTCGGGCGCCGCCGCGACGACGGAGCCCGAGGCGTCGTACAGCGCCGCCCAGCCGTCGAGGTGTGCGGCGAGCCGGGCGACGAGGGCCGCCGGCCCCTCCGGGCCCAGGGCGGCGCGGGTCAGTTCACGCTGCGCCTCGAATCCGGCCGTCACCGCCCGGTACTGGTCGGCCGCGATGGCTGCGGACACCGCCTTCGTGATGGCGATGAAGGGCGTACGACGGGGCACCTCCAGCAGCGGCAGGCCCTCGCCCCCTGCCGCATCGACCAGCGCCTCCGGCACCCGCTCGTAGTTGACGCCGACCGCGAAGCCGAGGCCCACGACACCTGCGCGCACGAGGCGGCGGACGTACTGCCGCATGGCCTCGGGATCCTCCGCGTCGATCTTCAGTGCGGTGATCAGCAGCAGCTCGCCGCCGTCCATCCACGGCACGGGATCGGCCAGCTCACTGACGTGCGCCCAGCGGACGGGCCTGTCCAGCCGGTCCTCCCCCGCGAGGACGGTGAGTTTCAGCGCGGAGTGGTGGACGAGTGAGGCGAGCGTGAGGGGCATGGCACCTTCGGGAGGGGCGTCGGGGCAAAAGTGCCGTCGCGTATGAACATCTGCGACCGATTCTGCCTCAGTGGAGCAATCACCGGTAACACGAACCGGTTCACCGCTGCAGATCGACGAGCACCGGCGGCGCGCTGTTCCCCCGCACGGAAGTCACCGACAGCACCGCATGTCCCGCAGGCACCCCGTGCGCCAGCTCGGAGGCGGACCAGCGCTCCCGCTCCACCTTGCGCACCGTCACCGACTGCGCGGTCACCGCCCGCCCCGTGACGAGCCTGCGCACCACATGCGTGACGCGGGTCAGAGGCTCGTGGGCGATGATCTGACGGTCGGTGACGTCGCGGGTCTCCACCCACTCCTTGCCCCACACTTCCGCGAAGCGCGCCCCGTCCCAGGTGGTGACGCCGGAGAACGCCATGCGGCAGCCGACGGAGCCCAGCAGCGCGCTGCGCAGGGAGTCGGGTACGTCGTCGAGCGTACGGAGGGTGAGCAGCGCTCCCGCATGGGCCGAACGGAGCCGCGCCAGGCCCCGTACGGCCTCGGGGGTGACGGTGTGGGTGGCGTCGTCGAGGACGAGGCACGCGAAGAGGGAGCGGTCGCCCCGCGCGACCGCGCACTCCGTGAACTGGGCGAGGACGAGCCGGGCCAGCATCCGTGACGCCTCGGCGTGCCCGCGCTCGGGCAGGTCGATCCGGACGCGCAGCGGGTGCTCCAGGGCGCGCAGTGAGAAGGTGCGCGAAGGGTCGGTGGTGTCGAAGAAGCGGGCGAAGGCCGGGCGGTCGAGGAGCGCGAGGCGGTCGGCGAGCATGGGGCCGGCGTCGCCGGGGCGGTGCGCCTGCCGCTCCCGGGCGTCGAGCTCGCGGATGAGGGCCTCCTGCCCCGCGTCCGTGAGGGCGGCGCGCAGGGAGGCCACGGCGGCGGGCGAGCCGTCCAGGAGCTCGCGCAGCTCGGGGACGGACGGGAAGCGGCCGTGAGCGGCCCGGTAAGGGCCGAGGATCTGGGCCAGGACGGTTGCGGCTCGGCGGCCCCCTTCGCCCGGCAGGGTGGCGGTGAGGTCGCCCACGAGGCCCTCGGCGAGGACGGCGGCAGCCTCGTCGGGGTCGTCGGTGCCGCCGTAGAGGTCGAGGTCGTACGCGGAGTCCGGCCGGCCGATGCGCACGACGACGTCGAACGCCTCGTCCGGCGCGAGGCCCGCCCCCGCCGCCCCGACCGCGACCACGGCCGCCCGGCCGGCAAGCGCCTGCAGGCACAGCGACTCCAGCACAGGGCGGATCAGCCGGTCCGTCTTGCCGCTGCCGGGCGGGCCGACTGCGAGCAAGGACGTACCGAGCAGACGGGGGTCGAGGGCGAATCCGGCGCCCCGGTGCACGTACGGGTTGCGCTCGTCGTCCACGGCGGTGCCGAGGCGGACCTGCCGGGTGACGAGGTCGTGGCGCGCGGCGCGTACGGGCAGATCGCGCGCACCGGACGGGTGCGCGCAAGCGGCCGCCCCGTGCCGCAGAACGGTTTCGGTGAAGGCCGCGAGCCTTCCCGGCTGCACGCGTACGGTCTGCCAGGCCCGCTCGATGCGGGCGTGGTCGACATCGTTCATCAGCCCGGCGCGTGCTTCCGCAGCGAGCCGTTCCGCCGCCTCGTGCACACCCGCGGCGCGCAGCTGGGGCCAGTCGGCCGGGTCCTGGCGGGGGCCGCCTCCCACAGCGGCCGGGAGGGCTCCGCCGTCGTCCCACAGCCGCGCCAACAGCGGCGCGAAGTACCGCCGCCAGACCTGGGGCCAGCGCCCCAGGCGGCCGAAGACGCAGATGAGAACGCCCAGGCAGATGGCGTAATAGGTGTAGATAGTCCACACCGCCGCCATGCCCCTGTGCCACGAGTCGGGGGTCAGGACGGTCAGCGGCCACAGCCAGTAGGAGCCGAGGTAGCCGTTCCACAGCAGCGACCCCAGCAGCCAGCCGCACAGGAGGGCGATGACCGCCCCGCTGAGGAGCTGCCGGCCTGGGATGCGGTCCGGCTCCTCCGGGGGCTTGGGACGGTAGCCGTACGCCCAGATGCCGGGGCCCGCGGCGACACGGGGCGTGCGGAGCCAGGCGAGGAACGGGGACCGGCTCTGCGAAACCGTCCCGGGCGCCTTGCCGGGCTGCGGCGGCACCGCACGGGGCGGGGACGGCGCCTCCGTAGGCATGGCGGGAGGCACCGCATGGGGCGCCGCGGGAGGCGCCGCATGAGGCGC
>NZ_JBAMDC010000403.1:0-5753 GCF_036961605.1 Streptomyces sp. KLMMK | reverse complement strand
CGAACGCTCCCGCGAACCGCACCCGCGTGGCAGCATTTTCAGCACGGTCGGCGGTGACACCCGCCGATTCGAGGGGGGCTGATGACGTGCCGGAGCCTGTGAGACGGCCCTTGGGGATCGAGGGCATCGAGGCGCTCTACCAGGAATGCCGCACCATGGTCCAGGACGGCCGTGCGGGGCGGGGCGGGCGCGGACTGCCGGTGCTGGTGCTCGTCGGCACCCGCGGCAGCGGGCGCACCGCGGCGCTGGCCTGGCTCGGCTACCTCGGCTCCCACCGCCCCCACGCCTTCTACGACTTCGCCTCCGCCGGGCCGCGCCGGCCGCACGAGGTCGCGGGCCGCCTCGCCTACGGGCTCTCGCACCGCTTCGCCCGCCAGCCCGCCCTGCTCTTCCCCCGTCTCACCCTGGGCCTGCTCGTCGTCGACCCCGGGCTCTCGCTGGACGCCAACGACTCCCGGCGGGCCGGCCACCAGCTGCGCCGCGCCCTGCACGAGGCCCGCGAGAACACCGCCGCGGCCGACCGGGCCGCCGACGTCGCTGGTCTCCTGCAGGACCTCAACCTCCTGCAGATCCCCGGCATCGGCCTGCTGGCCGGGCTGATCCGCCGTCCGCCGCGGCTCCCGCTCAGCATCGCCCGGCGCACCGGCTTCTCCTGGTACGCGGGCCCCCACGCCCCGGTGGACGAACTGGTCGCCCTCAACCAGCTGAGCAAGAGCGCGACCGACGTCGACCGGGCCGCGGTGGACCGGCGGCTGTGCGAGGCGTTCCTCGCCGATCTGCGCGGCGAGTACGCACGCCGCCGCCGCGACCGCAACTGCGCGGTCCTCCTGGACAACGTCGACGCCGAAGGCGGCCGGGAATTCCTCGACCTGCTCGTGCGGCTGCGCGACGAGAGCGGCGCCCCCGACCCGCTGCTGGCCGTCGCCACCGCCTCCGACACCGGGCGGATCCCCGGCCCCTTCGCCCGCGGGCCGGCCGGGGTGTGGATCCGCTCGCCCGAGCAGGCCTCCTACGCCGACTGGGAGCGGTCCGTCCCCGACCCGCCGCCCGACGCCTCCTGGCACTGGTACTGCGTCCAGCTGCGCGACCTGACCGCGGCCGAGGTCTCCCAGCTCGGTGCCTCGATCGCCGACCGCCTGCCCGAGGCCCCGCCGCTGGCCCACCGGCTGACGCACGGTCACGCGTGGAGCGCCGGCCGGCTGCTGGAGGCGGCGGCACGCATATCCGGCCGCGGCGACGGCGAGGCCCTGCTGCGCGGGATCCTCGCCACCCCCGCCCCCTCCGCCGACGACGAGTCCGAGGCCGAGCCGCTCGACCGCGTCATCCTGCGCGACCTCCTGGACGGCATGAACGAGGAGCAGCGCGCCGCGCTCGTCGTGTGCTCGGCCGCCCGCGAGTTCGACGCCGCCTGGGACGCCGACCTGCTCGAATCCTTCACCCTGCGCACGCGCAACAGCCTCGCCCGCGAGACGGGCACCCGGCTGTGGCTCGTCGATCCCGTCCCCCAGGACGCCGGCGCCCGCGGCGGCCGCGGCTCCGGCTACCTGGAGAACTCCCACCCCCGCCCGCTGTCCGGCAGGCCGGTCCTGCACCCGTGGCTGCGCCTGCTGCTCCTGCAGGAGCTGGCCCGCAGCCGCTCCCGCTGGGACGAGACCCACGAGCAGCTGCAGGTCTGGCACATGCTCTACGGCCACCCGCTGGACGTGCGCTACCACGCGCTCGCCCTCGGCCAGCTCGACGACGTCGTCGACCACCTCGCCCGCAGCCTGACGGAACTGCCCGACACCGACGCCTGGCTCTACGAGCTGTACGCGGTCACGGCCGCACCGCTGCGCATGCCGGTCCTGCCCGAGCGGACGGCCACGCTGCGGGTGGACCGGGTCGCCGAGGAGCTGGCCCCGCGCTCCTTCGCCGAGCGCCGGGCCCTGACCATGCTGGTGGCCGCCCTGTGGCTGGCGGGCGACGCGCGCAACCGGCTGCCCGCCGCGCGCCCCGAACTCAACGACACCATCGGCTCGATGTTCCAGAGCCTGGCCATGCACTCCGATCCCCGCAGGGTGGGGCTCAGGCACGAGGCCGCGAAGTACATCTGAGCGCGCCCCGGCAGCGCGCGACCACCGCCGTCCGCAAGGAGCCCGCATCATGCCCGTGACCCCTGGACGACTCGACGCGCTGCCTCCCTGGTGGAAGGGGTGGCCGGGGATGGCCGCGCTGGTCCTCGTCCTGGCCCTCCTGGCCGGCGGCGCCTTCTGGCTGCTGGGCACGGACGAGGGGGAGGACCGCTGCGCCGGCGACCAGCCGGGCCTGGTGTGGGCCGGCTCCGGCCGGGACCGCGAGTGCATAGGCGTCGTCAACGAGACGGCCTACGCCTTCGCCCCCGAGCTCAAGGAGGTCACCGAGAAGATCGCCGCGGAGAACCGGCGCGTGCGCGACCAGTGGGAGAAGCCCGGTGCGGGCAAGACCCCCGTCCCCTACGTCAAGGTCGGCCTGCTGACCCCGATGACCGCGAGCGACAGCAGCGTGCTGCCCATCGAGGAGATCAAGAGCAGCCTCGAAGGCGCCTACACCGCGCAGTGCCGGGCCAACGCCTGCCCGTCCCTGTCCGCGGTGAACGCCACCGGCGTCCACGGGCGGACCCCGCAGATCCAGCTGGTCCTCGCCAGCGAGGGCAGGAACCAGCTCCACTGGCGGCCCGTCGTCGAACGGCTGGCGGACATGACCGGCGGGGCCCACCCGCTGGTGGCCGTCGCCGGCATGGGCGTCAGCGTGCCCGAGACGCAGAGCGCGGCCGACGAGCTCGCCAAGCGGAAGATCCCCGCGATCGGCGCCGTGCTGACCGCGACCAACGTCAACTCGGAGCGCCTGTTCAAGGTCTCGCCGTCCAACACCGACTACGCCAAGGCGCTGCGGCAGCGCCTGGACCGGCTGCCCGCCGAACAGCGCCGCGGCTACCTGGTCTTCGACAGCCGGGACGACAACTACGTACGGACCATGCGCAAGGCGTACGACGACGTCTTCGCCGACTACATCGACAAGCGCCGCGTCTCCTTCGTGGGCACCACCGGCCCCCGCACCGACGGCGTGCCCAGCCTGTTCTTCAACGCCTTCAACAACATCTGCCTGACCAAGTCCGAGCTGGTCTTCTACGCGGGGCGCGGCCGCGACCTCTCCGACCTCGTGCGGTCGCTGTCCTCGCGCAGCCAGTGCGGGCACGACAAGCCCATCACGATCCTCGCGGGCTCGCAGGGGGCCGTGCAGCAGGCGAACGACGTGATGGGGCTGCTCAAGGACAGCAAGATCACCATCATGCAGGCCTCGGCGACGAGCACGGAGCAGTGGATCAAGGGGGTCGAGGCGCCGAGCGGCTTCAAGTCCTTCCACCAGAGCTTCCGCGACCTGAAGTTCCCCGACAAGGAGCTCGCCGACGGCTATGCCGTCATGCACCACGACTCCGTGCTGACGGCTGTGTGGGCGCTGCGCATGGTCACCGGCCAGACCGGCCGCGAGACGCCGAGCGTGCAGGACGTCTACAACCAGCTCACCAACCTCCACGACGCCGCCGTGGTCCCCGCCGCGAGCGGGGACCTCAGCTTCGACGACGCCTCCGACGGCTGGCCGCACAACAAGCCGGTGCCCATCATCCTGGCCCCCGGCGGCTCCCCGGGGCCCGGGCCGCTGTACAAGACCCCGTAGGGCGGCGCCCCGCGGGCCCCCGCCCGCCGGGAACTAGCGCCCCAGTTTCCGCTTGAGCTCGGCCTTGTTCATGTTCGACCGGCCGTGGATGTTGCGGCGCTGGGCCTCGGCGTACAGCTGGTCGTAGGTGGGTCCCTCGGCGCCGCTGTGGGAGCGCTGCCCGCCCCGCTTCGAGGAGGACATGTCCTGGGTCGAGGACTTGCTCGCCGTCTTCGACTCGCCGGACCGGGCCCGCTCCTTGTTGACGGTGCGCGCGGCGATCTCCTTGGCGCGCCTGGTGCTCTCCCCGCGCTCCTCGGCGCTCTCCTTGATGTGCTCGTACTGCCGCTCGCGCTTGGGACTCGAACCTCGGGGCATGATGTCTCTCCTTGTCCATGTTCCTATGGATTTCTCACCCTGCCCGTGGCCCCGGGAGCCTGCAACCGGTCGGCCCGGGCAGGGCGCCGGCTCACCACAGGGCCAGCAGCGAGACCAGCCCGATGCCGGCCACCGTCCAGGCCACGTAGTCGCCGACGTGCCCGGAGTGCAGCCGCCGCAGCGGTGCGCTCCAGGGCACGGTCCGCGAGGACAGGCCCACGGACCGGGCGGCGAGGGCGACGGCGAGCGCGGCCGACAGCAGGCCCAGGCCCGCACCGGTCCACGTCCACCAGTCGTACGGGCCCTCCGGCCGCCCGGCGGGGCCGCCGTCGAGCACCGCCGCCGCGTAGCCGGCGTGGTCCGTGAAGGCCTCCGCCGCGGCCGTGACGGCGCCGGTGAGCGCGGGCACCGTGCCGACGGCGAGCGACCCGGCCAGCAGCAGCGCCGCCACCGTCACCATGGGCACGGGAGGGCGGCGTACGCGGCGGCCCGTCTCGGGCTCCTCCTCCCCGCCGGTGGTCTCCGGCCCCTCGTCGTCCTCACGTCCCGCCTGCCCCGCCCCGAGGAAGACACGCGCGGCCACCCGTAGCACCGCCCCGCCGGTCACCGCCGAGACGAGTACGAACAGGGCGGGCAGCCAGGGGGACTGCTCCTCCACGAGCGCCTTGCCCAGGCTCGTGCCGAACGGCGGCAGCCCGGCGAGCGCGAGCCCGCCGGCGGCGAAGAGCAGGCCGGTGACGGGGGTGTCGCGGCCCTTGCCGTGCAGCTCGCACTCGTCGACGCTGCCGTGGCGGTCGAGCAGGATGCCGGTGCACGCGAACAGCGCGGCTTTCGCCCCGGCGTGCCCGAGGACGTAGAGCGCGGTGCCGGCGATCCCGTGCGGGGTCAGCAGGGCGACGCCGACGAGGAACAGCCCGGTGTGCGCCACCGTGGAGAACGCCAGCAGCCGCTTGACGTGCCGCTGCTGCCAGCACATCAGCGCACCGACGAGGGCGCTCGCCACCCCCAGGACCAGGAGGGTGCGCCGGGCCCCGGCCGCCGGGACGCCGCCGGGCCCGGCGAAGACGGTCGTCCAGACGCGTGCGGCGCCGTAGCCGCCCATCTCCACCATGACGCCGGACAGCAGCATGCACACCGGCGTCGGCGCCACGGCGTGCGCGTCCGGCAGCCAGAAGTGGAACGGCACGGCCGCGGCCTTCACCAGCAGCCCCGTCAGCACCAGCACGAACGCGGCGACGACCAGGGCGTCGCCGCCGTGCCCGGCTGCTCCGGCCGCTCTGTCCAGTTCCAGGCCGACCTGAGCCATGCCCAGCTCGCCCGTGCGCGCGTACAGCAGGCCGATGCCGAGCAGGGTCGCGTACCCGCCGAGGGAGTTGACGAAGCCGAAGACCAGCGCGCCCTGCACGGGCCGGGCCTCCTCGACGCGGTAGCCGGTCAGGGCGTACCCGACGACGCCCATCAGCTCGAAGAAGACGAACGCGTCGAAGAGGTCCCCGGTCAGCGCGAAGCCGCACATGCCGCTCTGGAAGAGCAGCACCAGAGCGGGGAAGGCGCCGCCGTGACCGTGCGGCGGCTCGTCGAAGTAGCGCCAGGAGTAGGCGAGCACGGCGACGACGAGCAGCGAGGTGAGCGCGGCGAGGCCCAGCCCGATGCGGTCGCCGACCAGCACGATCCCGACGCTGTGGCCGTCCTGCGGGCGCCAG
>NZ_JBAMDC010000402.1:0-5754 GCF_036961605.1 Streptomyces sp. KLMMK | reverse complement strand
CCGGGGGAAGTGGTGGTCATACGGGCTGCTCCTCTGTGAACGGCGAGCGAGGGTGGACACGGCCGTGCATGCGGTCGTGCTGCCTGAGCAGCTGTGGACACACTGGACGCACCGGTGCCCCGACCGCAGCGCAGTCCGTCGGAGGCCCTCTCTCCCTCGGCCGGTCCGTCGCGCGGGCCGCCCGACCGCCATCAGCAGCGACGTCTGGCTCGTTCACGAATCTACACCGGGGGGCCCGCCGAACCCCACCCCCACTGGCGCCCTATCCGCCGGAACGTCAGATTCCGGAAGGCCCGCGCGTGCTGACACCGGAACGGCCTCGTTTCCTGTGCAGGTCAGGTGTTGCAGGATGCGGAGAGCGCGAGGGCGCGGCACGCCCCGCGGGCGATCCGTTGTGAGGAGATCCACGTGACCAGTCCGGCCGATCCGCCCGAGCGTGACACGGCGCCAGAGGGACGCAGGCTGCTGGCCGTGACCGCCTGCCCGACCGGGATCGCGCACACGTACATGGCGGCGGAGAAGCTGGCCCAGGCCGCGCAGGAGCTCGGCTACGGCATGAAGGTCGAGACGCAGGGGTCGATCGGGGCCGAGAACGTCCTCTCCGACGCCGAGATCAGGGAGGCCGACGGCATCATCGTCGCCGCCGACAAGGACGTCGACCTGAGCCGCTTCGCGGGGAAGCGGGTGCTGTCCGTCGGGGTCGCCGAGGGCATCCGGCACCCGGAGCGGCTGATCCGGGACGTACTGGACGCGCCGGTCCACCGGGGAGACGGAGCGGGGGGCGCCGGGACCGCTGCCGGGGACGGGGCTTTCGCGGGGGCGGGCGGGGGCGGGCGGGGGCGCGGCACCGTCTACAAGGCGCTGATGAACGGCGTCTCGTACATGATCCCGTTCGTGGTCGTCGGCGGTCTGCTGATCTCCGTGTCGCTCGCGCTGGGCGGGCGGACCACTCCTCAGGGGATCGTCTTCGACAGCTCGTTCTGGCAGACGGTCAACGACATCGGTGCCATCGGCTTCGCGCTGATGATCCCCGTACTCTCCGGCTACATCGCCTATGCCGTCGGGGACCGGCCGGCGCTCGTCCCGGGCATGGTCGGGGGCTGGATCGCGAGCCACGGGGAGCTGTACGGCAGCGAGGCGGGGGCGGGGTTCATCGGGGCGATCGCCACGGGGTTCCTGGCCGGCTGTCTGGTGGTGTGGATCAAGAAGGTCAGGGTGCCGGCGTTCGTCCGGCCGATCATGCCGGTCATCGTGATCCCGATCGTGGCCACGACGTCGCTCGGCCTGTTCTTCGTCTACGTCATCGGCCGGCCGATCGCGTGGGTCTTCGAGCACCTCACGAGCTGGCTCGGCGGGCTGACCGGGACGAGTGCGGCTCTGCTCGGCGTCGTGCTCGGCCTGATGATCGCCTTCGACATGGGCGGGCCCGTCAACAAGACGGCGTTCCTCTTCGGTGCGGGGCTGGTCTCGAAGAACCCCGAGATCATGGGCATGTGTGCCGCGGCCATCCCGGTGCCGCCGCTCGGGCAGGGGCTCGCGACGCTGCTGCGGCGGGGGTTGTTCAGCAAGCAGGAGCAGGAGACCGGGCTGGCGGCCCTGTTCATGGGGTTCTTCGGCATCACCGAAGGGGCGATCCCCTTCGCCGCGGCCCGGCCCGCGCGGGTCATTCCGGCGAACATGTGCGGCGGTGCGGTGGCGGGGGCGATCGCGGGGCTCGCGGCGGTGGCGGACAACGTGCCGCACGGGGGGCCGATCGTGGCGGTGCTCGGGGCGGTCGACGGGGTGGCGATGTTCTTCGTCGCGATCGCCGTCGGCACGGTGGTGACGGCGCTGACGACGGTCGCGCTGATGGCCGTGGGTGCGCGGCCGGCTCCCGCCGGGGGAACGGTTTCCCCGGCTCCCCCGGTGGAGGCGCCGGGCGAGCCCGGCGGTTCCGCGCTCTCCGGCTACCTCACCGTACGGACCGTGCGGCCGCGGCTCGCGGCCCACGGGAAGGAGGCGGCGATCCGGGAGATGGCCGGGCTGCTGGCCGCGAGCGGGCACGTGGCCGACGTGGACGGCCTGGTCGCGGCGGCGCTCGCGCGGGAGGAGATGGGGACGACGGGGCTCGGGGAGGAGATCGCGATCCCGCACGCGAAGACGGATGCGGTCTCGGCCCCGGTGGTCGGCTTCGCGCGCTCGGAGGGCATCGAGTGGGGGGCGCTGGACGGGACGAAGGCCCGGCTGATCTTCATGATCGCGGTACCGAGCGCTGCCGCGGGCGACGAGCATCTGCGGATCCTGGCGATGCTGTCGCGGAAACTGATGGACCCGGGCTTCCGGGAGCGGCTGCTCTCGGCGGGGGAGGACGAGGGTGCCCTGGTGGGCATCTTGCGGGAGGTTCAGTAGCGGTTACCGGGGCTGCAAGGCCCTGTGGCGGCCGCGGGCGGCGCGGAGGCCGTGCCCTGAGGCGCCGTGGGCCCGTGAAGGCGTCACGGCGGTCCGGGCACCGCCCCCGCGTGGTTCTTCTCAGTGGCGGGGCGGGCCGCCCGGGGTCGCTGCCGGGTCGGCGCCGGCGGCTGCCGCTTCCTCGCGGTAGACGTCCGGCTCCAGGTAGATGACCCGGGCGATCGGGACCGCCTCGCGGATCCTCGCCTCCGCCGCGTCGATCGCACGGGCGATCTCCACGGCGGTGTCGTCGTGCCGCACCGAGATCTTGGCCGCGACGAGGAGTTCCTCGGGGCCCAGGTGGAGGGTGCGCATGTGAATGACGCGGGTGACGGTCTCGCCGTCGACGGCCGCGGCGCGGATCTTCGCGAGCTGCTCCGGTCCGGCGGCCTCGCCGAGCAGCAGGGACTTCGTCTCCGAGGCGAGGACGATGGCGATCAGCACCAGCAGGGCGCCGATGCACAGCGTGCCGATGCCGTCCCAGACGCCGTCGCCCGTGGCGATGGCGATGCCGACGCCGCCGAGGGCGAGGACGAGGCCGACGAGGGCGCCGAAGTCCTCGAGGAGGACGACGGGCAGTTCGGGGGCCTTGGCGGTGCGGATGAACTGGCCCCAGGACTGATCGCCGCGCAGCTCGTTGGACTCCTTGATCGCCGTGCGGAAGGAGAAGCTCTCCGCGATGATCGCGAAAACGAGGACGCCGACGGGCCAGTACCAGTGCTCGATCTCGTGCGGTTCCTTGATCTTCTCGTAGCCCTCGTACAGCGCGAAGACGCCACCGATGGTGAACAGGACGATCGAGACGAGGAAGCCGTAGATGTAGCGCTCGCGGCCGTAGCCGAACGGGTGTTCCTCGCTGGCCGCGCGCTTGGCCTTCTTGCCGCCGAGGAGGAGCAGTGCCTGGTTGCCGGAGTCGGCGACCGAGTGCACTCCTTCGGCGAGCATCGACGACGAGCCGCTGAACGCGAACGCGACGAACTTCGCCACGGCGATGGCCAGGTTGGCGCCGAGCGCGGCGACGATCGCCTTGGTTCCGCCTGATGCACTCATATGTGCGGGTTGTCCCTTCCGCCCCTGATCCACCCCTGGACCGCCGGGCTTTGCGGTTCCTTTACGGCGGGCCATTGTTGCAGCCGCGGGGCGGAAGGGGCGTCAGACGGCGACCGTGGCGCGGAAGACCCTGGCGTCGTCACCGGCGAGCACCACGCTCTCGGCCGCCCGTACGAACGCGGATTCGCCCTGGCGGAGCCGCAGCTCCTGCCCGTCGTCCGCCGTGCGCAGGACGGCGGTACCCGAGGTGCACAGGAGGATCTGGGGTGTTCCGGCGGGCAGCGTGGCCGTGGCGCCGGGGGCGAGGTCGAAGCGGGAGAGGCGGAACTCCTCGACGGGGGTGCCGTAGACCTCCTCGCCGCCGGCGTCGGCCTCGGGGCGCAGGACGGCGGCGGCGGTGCTCTCGAAGCGGACGACGCGCAGCAGTTCGGGGACGTCGACGTGCTTGGGCGTCAGCCCGCAGCGGAGCACGTTGTCCGAGTTGGCCATGATTTCGACGCCGAGGCCGTCGAGGTAGGCGTGCGGGACGCCCGCGCCCAGGTAGAGGGCTTCGCCGGGCTGGAGGCGCACGTGGTTGAGGAGCATGGCGGCGATGACGCCGGGGTCGCCGGGGTAGTGCCGGGCGAGGGAGGCGTAGGCGGTGCAGGCGTCCCGGTACGGTCCGTCCTGCGCGGAGAGCCGCTCGGCCGCGGCGGCCGCCTCGGTGACGGTGCGGGCCATCTCGCCGTGGTCCGCGGTGAGGACGGCGGTGAGCACCTCGCGCAGGGCGTCCTCCTCGGGCCGGGCGTGCAGGAGGTCGGCGTACGGCTTGAGGGAGTCGACGTCGAGCGCGGCGAGGAGCCCGGCCGTCTCGGTGGGTGCGCGGAAGCCGCACAGCCCCTCGAAGGGGGTGAGGGCGCAGAGGAGTTCGGGCTTGTGGTCGGTGTCCTTGTAGTTGCGGTGGGGGGCGTCGAGGGGGACGCCCCGGGCCTCTTCCTCGGCGTGGCCGGCCGCTGCCTCGGCGAGCCCGGGGTGGACCTGGAGGGAGAGCGGGGAACCGGCGGCGAGGACCTTGAACAGGAACGGCAGCCGGGGCCCGAAGCGGCGGACGGCCCGCGCGCCGAGCTCGCCCTCGGGGTCGGCGGCGATGACGTCGGAGAGGGCGCGCAGGCCTCCTCCCGCGCCGCCCCGGTCGACGCGGGACGGCGCGCCGGGGTGGGCGCCCATCCACAGTTCGGCCTGCGGTTCGCCGGTGGGGGCGGTGCCCAGCAGCGCGGGGATCGCGGTGGTGGAGCCCCAGGCGTAGGGGCGCACGGTGTTGACGAGGCGGTCCATGCGGGCGATTCCTGACTGTGTGCGTACGGCGTTTCTACGGGTCTACGGGGTCGAGGCGAGGGCCAGGTAGACGGCGGCGAAATCCGTGATGGCCAGCAGTTCAGCGGCGGTCTGCAGGGGACTGTCGGCGTCGGTGGGCTCCAGCTCGCTGACGGGCGTCTCGCGCTGCAGGGCGAGTTCGCGGGCGGCGGGGGCGGGCGAGGTGACGTCGGGCTCCCGTTCGCGGAGCAGGACGACGCGGGCGTGCAGGGCCTCGGGCTCCTCGACGCGGTCGCGGAAGAAGTCCTCGGGATCGGCACCGGCGGCGAAGGCCCCCGCGAGGAGGGTGCCGTGGGCGGTCAGGGCCTCGGGCAGCTCGGCGGCGAGGGCCGGGCGCCCGGCGAGGGCGGAGAGGACCGTCGCGAAGTGCCGGCCCGCCGCGCCGGCGAGCTCGCCCTCCGTCCAGATGAGGGGGAGGGTGTCGGCCAGCTCGGCCGCCAGGGTCTTGGCGGGGTTGCTGTAGGTGGCGATGGCCGGGCCGCAGCGCTCGGCGACCTGGTCCAGGCGGTCGGCCAGCGCCTCGACTTCGGAGGCGTCGCCGGCGAGCAGCCCTATGCGGTCGGCGAGCACGAGCAGGGGGGTGAGCAGGGACCACAGGAGGCCGGGGCCGGGGAGCAGCGCGGGGCGCGCCCCTGCCTGCGTCTCCTCGCCCGTGTCCGGTTCGGCGCCCGTACGGGCTTCGTCCGGCGAGGTGGTCAGCGGGATCGCGAGGCCGCGGGCCTGCGCGGTGGCGTCGGCGAGGGGCGAACCGGCCGGGCTGACGCAGACGACGGAGCAGCCGCGGCGGTAGGCCTGTTCGAGGAGGATGGCGAGGCCGGGCTCCGTGCCGTCCGGGCTGGCGACGAGCAGCAGGTCGAGCGGGCCGGTCCAGCCGGGGAGGGTCCAGCGCAGGGCGCCGGGCGCGGGGGCGACGCCGGTGGGGCG
>NZ_JBAMDC010000401.1:0-5779 GCF_036961605.1 Streptomyces sp. KLMMK | reverse complement strand
TTTTTCAGCCTCAGGCCCTGAGTGATATCACTCGGGGCCTGAGGCATTTTTGCGTTCCGGGCCTCTAGGGTGACGTCATGATGCGCTACGACCTCGTCATCTTCGACAACGACGGTGTGCTCGTCGACAGCGAACCGATCGCCAACCAGGTCCTCGCCGACTACCTCACCGAACTCGGGCACCCCACCACGTACGCGGAATCCGTCCGGGACTACATGGGTTCCGCCGTGCACCGCGTCCACGACCTGGTGCTCGAACGCACCGGCCGGCAGCTGCCCGCCGACTTCGACATCACCCTGCACTCCCGCACCTTCGACGCGTTCGACCGCGAGCTGCAGCCCATAAAGGGTGCTGCGGAGGTTCTCGAGTACCTGGTGGCCACCGGCATTCCGTACTGCGTCGCCTCCTCCGGGACCCATGAGCGGATCCGGTACGGCCATGGCCGTACCGGGCTGGACGAATGGTTCGAGGAATCCTGGATTTTCAGCGCGGAGGACGTCGGCAGGGGCAAGCCGGCCCCCGACCTCTTTCTCCACGCCGCCCGTTCCATGGGTGTTGAACCCACCCGCTGTGTCGTCGTCGAGGACAGTCCGCTGGGCGTCCAAGCCGCGCTCGCCGCCGGTATGGACGTCTACGGGTACACCGGCATGACCTCTCCTGAGCGACTGACCGAAGCCGGCGCCAAGGGATTGTTCGGTGAGATGACGGAACTCGCTCAGCTCCTGGTCTGACCCATCCACTACGGTGACGCTCATGAGCGGCCGTGCGCAGTTGATGTGGGACGAGGCGGTGACGGGCTACGACTTCGGGCCCGGCCACCCCATGGATCCGGTGCGGCTCGCGCTCACCATGCGGCTGGTCGAGGCACTCGGCCTGGACCGTTCCGTACGCGTCGCCGCCGCCCGGCCCGCGGGCGATTCCACGCTGCGGCTGGTGCACCGCGAGGACTACATTGCCGCCGTGCGCGCAGCGGCCGCCGACCCCGCCTCCGCCGACGGCTCGTACGGCCTCGGTACGTCCGACGTCCCGGCCTTCCCGGCCGTGCACGACGCCTCGGCGCTGATCGCCGGGCAGTCGGTGGGCGCCGCGGAATCCGTATGGCGCGGCGAGGCCCTCCATGCGGTGAACTTCGCCGGCGGGCTGCACCACGCGATGCCCGGCGCGGCGTCCGGGTTCTGTGTGTACAACGACGCGGCCCTCGCCGTGGCCCGGCTGCTGGAGCTCGGCGCCGAGCGGGTCGCGTACATCGATGTGGACGTGCACCACGGCGACGGAGTCCAGGCGGCCTTCTGGGAGGACCCGCGCGTCCTCACCGTCTCCCTGCACGAGCACCCCAGCACGCTCTTCCCGCAGACCGGCTGGCCCCAGGAGACCGGTGGTCCGGGAGCCGAGGGAAGCGCCGTCAACGTGGCGCTGCCGGCGGGGACGGGTGATGAGGGGTGGCTGCGGGCGTTCCACGCCGTGGTGCCGGAGCTGCTGGCGGCCTTCCGTCCGCAGGTGCTGGTGACGCAGCACGGCGCCGACACGCACTTCGAGGATCCACTGGCCCATCTGGCGGTGTCGCTGGACGCCCAGCGGATGGTGGCCGAGGCCTGTCACGCGCTGGCTCACGAGCACGCGGAAGGGCGGTGGGTCGCCCTGGGCGGCGGCGGGTACGCGGTGGTCGACGTCGTGCCGCGGTCCTGGGCCCATCTGGTGGCGATCGCCGCGGGGGCGCCGGTGGCTCCCGAGCGTGCCGTTCCGGAGGAGTGGCGGGCCGAAGTGTTCCGTCGTACGAGGCAGTTGGGGCCGTACCGGATGACGGACGGGCGCCGGCCCGAGTGGAAGGACTTCACGGGTTCGGGGTACGACCCGGGGGACCGGCTCGACCAGTCGATCCTGGCGACGCGGCGGGCGGTGTTCCCGGCGCACGGCCTGCTCCCGTAGGACGCCACGTCACCCGGGGCCGTGCTGCGCGGGTCGTGCCGCGTCACCCGGGCCGTTAGGCCGACCGTGGGATCCCTGAGCGAATCCCCTTCGGCCCAGGGGCGGTTCCGTCAGCATCGGAACCGTGCTGACCGAGCTTCCCGCCCAGTCCTGTGCTCAATCCGCCCTCCGCAGCCACCTCCTCCGCTCCCGCATCGCCGGTGTCGTGTCCACCTCCCGGGAGCGGAGCATGAGCCGCTACCGGATGTTCGTGGCCGGAGATCCCCGGGCGCTGCTCGGGCTGGAGCCGGAACGGGACTGGCGGCTGGGGGAGTTGTTACAACTGATGGGCCGCAAGTGCGGGGTTTCGGCCGATCCCGGTCACGCTTCGGGGCAGGATGTCATCGACCCCGACCGTACGATCGTGGCACTGAGTGCCTTTGCGGACCGGCTCGCCGCGGTGGCCGCGGCGGCCGCGCCGGTGCTGATCGGCACCGGTCACCCGCACCGGCTCCTGGGCTTCTACGCCGGGTTGGCCGCCGGTCTCTCGGCGGCGGGGTGCACTGTCCTCCGCCCGGCGCAGGGTCGAAGTGTCGACATAACGACCCGGTTCGGGGTACGTACCTACAACCTGGACTACGTTCGAGGCGTCGCGCTGGTGCGTGAACCCGGCGCACGTGGGTGTGGAAGTGAGCCCGGCGTACATACGCATTCTCCGCTCCCGCTTCGGGTGGCCCTGGGGGCGGCGATGGACGGTGACGAACCGCTTCCGGCGGTGGTCATCGGGGACCACGGCTGGGTCTGCGGGGCAGGTCAGCTGGGTATTGAGGCCCTCGGCCTGGCGGATGCGGACGACCCGGCGCCGTTCGTCGGGCAGGCGGAGGGGCGGGTGTCCGTCGTCGTTCCGCTTGATGACACTGTGCGGTCTGATTACTACCGACCGCTTACTCGCTATGTACTCAATCGAGCGTGTCTGTCACAGTAGGCGGCCGATGGCTGCTCCTCTTCCCCACTCGCATCACCCGCCCCTAACCTGGGGAGTGAGCGCGCAGCGACGAGGAGTCACCGGAGGGGAAGCCGGTGCGCGTCATGTGCGGAAGGTTCAGGTGTGTCATGGCTGCTGACCAGAGGCCTCTCAACGAGGTCGTGTTCCTGACCGTGGCGGAAGTCGCCGCGGTGATGCGAGTGTCCAAGATGACCGTGTACCGCTTGGTGCACAGCGGTCATCTGCCGGCGATCAGGGTGGGCAGGTCGTTCCGGGTCCCGGAGCAAGCGGTGCACGAGTACCTCCGAGAGTCCTACGTGGGGGTGGAAACAGCCTGACGGGGGCCCTGGATTACGCTGATCGCCCGGTGCCGGGTAGGCTGGCCCGATGTAGGTCGTGTGGGCTCGGACGCCCCGCACCGAGTGAATCGATGTAAGCGAGGGTAGTCGTGGGCTCTGTTATCAAGAAGCGGCGTAAGCGGATGGCCAAGAAGAAGCACCGCAAGCTGCTCAAGCGCACGCGCGTTCAGCGTCGCAACAAGAAGTAAGCGGCACGCCGCTGTGCTTGTCCCGCAGCCCTTCCACCGATCATGGTGGGAGGGCTGTGGTGCATTGCGGGCCGGTAGCGGTGAGTGAAACCTCGGCTACGGCTTGAAATGTAGCTCCGCGCATCGGCCGGTCATCACAGCGCAACAACGACCCGCTACGGTGGCCGCGGCAGCACCACTCATGGGTAGGTCGTGGGCGGATCGTGGGCAGAGGAAGGCGCTGATCTTGGGCAAGGTCGTGCTCGTCACCGGAGTCGCACGGCAGCTGGGGGGCCGGTTCGTCCGCCGCGTCCAGCGCGAGCCCGACGTGGACCGGGTGATCGGGGTGGACGCGGTGCCACCCGCACACCATCTGGGCGGGGCCGATTTCGTACGGGCGGACATTCGCCATCCCAGGATTGCGCGGGTTCTGGCCGAACACGCTGTGGACACGGTGGTCCACATGGATGTGAACGGCACCCCGCTGGGCAAGCGCGGCAGCCGGGCATCGGTCAAGGAGACCAACGTCATCGGCACGATGCAGCTGCTCGGCGCCTGCCAGAAGACGCCCTCGGTCAAGCGCCTGGTGGTCAAGTCCAGCACCAATGTCTACGGATCCGCGCCACGTGATCCCGCGATCTTCACCGAGACCACCCCGCCGAAGTCGCTGCCCAGCGGGGGCTTCGCCAAGGACGTGGTGGAGGTCGAGGGGTACGTGCGCGGCTTCGCCCGGCGCCGGCCCGACGTGGCGGTGTGCGTGCTGCGCTTCGCGAACATCCTCGGGCCCTGCGCCGACTCGCCGCTCGCGGAGTACTTCGCGCTGCCCGTGCTGCCCACCGTCCTCGGCTTCGACCCCCGGCTGCAGTTCGCCCACGAGGACGACGTGATCGAGGTACTGCGGATCGCCTCGGGCGAGCCGCGCAGAGGCACGCTCAACAGCGGCACCTTCAACGTCGCGGGTGACGGGGTGCTGCTGCTCTCGCAGGCGGCCCGCCGCCTCGGGCGCCCCACGCTCCCCTTCTTCCTGCCGACCGTCACCTGGGTCGGCTCCGCACTGCGTTCGGTCGGCGTGACGGACTTCTCGCCCGAGCAGATCCGGCTCCTCACCCACGGGCGGGTCGTCCGGACCACCCAGATGCGCGAGGTCCTCGGCTTCGACCCGCGCTACACCACCGCGGGGGCCTTCGAGGACTACGCGCGCAGCCGGGGGCCCGGGCTGCTGCCGCCCGAGACCCTTGCCCGTACCGTCGACCGGATCGCTGCGGCACTGCCTGCCGGCCGCGGCCAGAAGTGAGGAGCGCACCCACCATGGCGGACGCGAAGGTCATCCCGTTCGGCGGCGAGGAGCCGCGGTCCAAGCGCAAGGGCAAGCGGACGGGACGGGCCCGTACGAACCGCGTGTCGTCCCTCGCGCCCGTGCCGCCGCAGCGGGACGTGGACCAGGCCGCGGCGGCCGAGCCCGAGCAGCCGGTGGCCGCGGACGGCAGCGCCCGGGGGCGGGAGCCGGAGGCCGCGCAGGAGGGCGGCTGGGACCGGAAGCTGGCGCACGGGCTGAGCTTCCTGCGGCGGCGGATCACCGGCGAGTACGAGGTCGACGAGTTCGGCTACGACGAGGAGCTGACCGACCAGGTCCTGATGTCCGCGCTGCGGCCCTTCTACGAGAAGTACTTCCGGGTTGAGGTGAAGGGCATCGAGAACATCCCGGAGAAGGGCGCGGCCCTGGTCGTCGCCAACCACTCCGGGACGCTCCCGGTGGACGGGCTGATGCTGCAGGTGGCGGTGCACGACCACCACCCGGCCGACCGGCATATCCGGATGCTCGCCGCGGACCTGGTCTTCATGCTGCCGGGTGTCAACGAGCTCTCCCGGAAGCTCGGGCACACCCTCGCCTGCGCGGAGGACGCGCAGCAGCTCCTGGAGCGGGGCGAGGTGGTCGGGGTGATGCCGGAGGGGTTCAAGGGGATCGGGAAGCCGTTCTCGGAGCGGTACAAGCTCCAGCGCTTCGGCCGGGGCGGCTTCGTGTCGACGGCACTGCGTGCCGGGGCGCCGATCGTGCCGTGCTCGATCGTGGGGGCCGAGGAGATCTATCCGATGCTCGGCAACTCCCGGACGGTCGCGCGGCTGCTGGGGATTCCGTACTTCCCGCTGACGCCCGCGTTCCCGTGGCTGGGGCCGCTGGGGCTGGTGCCGCTGCCGACGAAGTGGACGATCCAGTTCGGAGAGCCGATTCCCACGGACGGGTATCCGGCGGAGGCCGCGGACGACCCCATGCTGATGTTCAACCTGACCGACCAGGTACGAGAAACGATTCAGCACACGTTGTACAAGCAGCTCGTGCAGCGGCGGTCCGTGTTCTTCTGACC
>NZ_JBAMDC010000400.1:0-5783 GCF_036961605.1 Streptomyces sp. KLMMK | reverse complement strand
CGCCCTGCTCGCCGGGTCCCGCACCGGGGTCGTCACCAACCCCACCGGCGTCACCGCCGACGTCCGCCACGTCGTGGACGTGATGCACGCGGACCGGCGGGTGGACCTGCGCGCGGTGTTCGGCCCCGAGCACGGCTTCCGCGGCACGGCGCAGGCCGGCGGCTCGGAGACCACGGGCACCGACCCGGCGACCGGGCTGCCGGTGCACGACGTCCACGGCCTGCGCGGCCGGGAGCTCGCCGCGCTGTTCGGCCGCGCCGGCGTGGACACCGTCGTCTTCGACATCCAGGACGTGGGCGCACGCTTCTACACGTACGTCTGGACGCTCTACGAGTGCCTCGTCGCCGCGGCGCTCGCGGGCCTGCGCACCGTCGTCCTGGACCGGCCCAACCCCCTGACGGGCCGCGGCGCGTACGGCCCGGTCCTGGAGCGCTCCCTGGCGTCGGGCGTGGGCCGCGAACCGATCGCCCAGGCCCACGGCATGACCGTGGCCGAGCTCGCCCTGCTGTTCAACGCGGACGCCGTGCCGAGGGCCGCCGGGCGCGCCGCGCGGCTGGAGACCGTGCCGATGAGCGGCTGGCGGCGCACGCACTTCTTCGCCGACACCGGCCTGCCGTGGGTACCGCCGAGCCCCAACGTGCCCACGCCCGGCACCGCCCTGGCCTACGCGGGCACCTGCCTGCTGGAGGGCACCACCCTCTCCGAGGGGCGCGGCACGACCCGCCCGTTCGAGATCGTGGGAGCCGAGGGCATCGACCACCGCTGGGCCGCGGCCCTGAACGCGCTCGGCCTGCCGGGCGTGCACTTCCGGGAGGCGTACGCAGTGCCGGTGTTCTCCAAGTTCCAGGGCCGCACCATCGGCGGGGTGCAGCTGCACGTGCACGATCGGCGGGCGTACGACCCGGTGCGCACCGGGGTCGCCCTGCTCGTGACCGCCCGGCGCGTGTGGCCGGGCTTCGCCTGGCGCCCGGACCGGTGGATCGACCGGCTCGCGGGGACGGCGGCGGTGCGCACGATGACCGACGCCGGGGCCTCCGCCGACGACATCGTGCAGGCGTGGCGGCCCGGCCTGGAGGCCTTCCGCGCGACGCGCGAGGAACACCTCCTGTACGACTGAGCCGCCGCGCTCGGGCCCGGGGCGTACGGGGCCCGGACACGGAAGCGTGAACGGCGTGACGGACGTCTGGACAGGCCCTCTTGACGGCGGGACGATGCGCCCGCACCGGACCGCTCAAGGGGGAATGCCATGTCCGGCATGAGTGTGGATCCTTACTGGGAGCTCACGTTCGACGCCGACGGGGACGTCGACGCGGACGAGCGGGACGCCCTGATACGCGGGGTCGCCGAGGCCGGTCTGACCGACCTGGTGGTCTTCGCGCACGGCTGGAACAACGACAGGCCGATGGCCACGCGCTTCTACTCCCGCTTCTTCGAACCCTTCCCGGGCCTGCTCGCCGGCGCGCCCGGCGCCCGCGTCGGCTACGCCGGCGTGATCTGGCCCTCCATGCGCTTCCCCGGGGAGGCCGTTCCCGACTTCCCGTCAGCGGCGGCCGCCGGCGGCCCCGGTGACGTGCCCTCCCCGCCCGCGCTCGACGCCGCCACCCGCGAGGCGCTGGTCAGGACCCTGCCGTGCGATCCGGCCGTGACGGACCGGCTCGCGGAGCTGGCGGCCGAGCGTTCCGACGACCCCGCACGCCTGGAGGAGTTCGTCTCCCTCGTGCGCGGCCTCGCCCCCGCCCCGCCGCGGGGAACGGCGGCCGCGGGGGAGCCGGGGGAGCCTGAGGACGGGGACGCCGAGCCCTACCTGCTCACCGGTGACACCCAGGACGTGTGCGAGGCGTTCGCCTCCGCCCTGGGACACGTGGGGGCCCTGCCGCCCGCCTTCCTCGGCGGCGGCCTGAAGCGGCTGTGGGGAGGCGCCCTCGAAGTGCTGCGGCAGATGTCGTACTACACGATGAAGAAGCGCGCGGGCACGGTCGGCGAGAAGGGCCTCGGGCCCGCGCTCACCCGGCTGGCCGCCTCCGCCCCCGCCCTGCGCATCCACCTGGCGGGGCACAGCTTCGGCGCGCGCCTGGTGTCGTTCGCGCTGCGCGGACTGCCCGGCGACAGCAGCTGCCTGGCCGGCGTGACCCTGCTCCAGGGAGCCTTCTCCCACTACGCCTTCTCCTCGCGCCTGCCGTTCGACACCGGCAACGGCGGGGCCCTCGACGGGCTGTACCGGCGGGTGCGCGGCCCGCTGGTCTCCTGCCACTCGCGCCACGACTCGGCCCTGAGCGTCCTCTACCCGCTCGCGTCCCGCGTCTCCCGCCAGGACGACAGCGTGCTCGGGTCCGACGACGGCCGGTGGGGCGCGGTCGGCCACGACGGCATCCAGGCCGTGGACCCCTGCGCGCGGCTCGGCCTGGACGAGGCGCTGCGCGGCGGGCTGCCCGCGGCGGGCTGCGTGAGCGTGGACGCGTCCTCCGTCGTCGCGCGCGGCGGCCCCCCGTCGGGCGCGCACAGCGACATCTGCCACGAGGAGCTGGCCCGCGTCATCCTGCTGGCCGGCCGGCTCCTGCCGCCGTGAACGACGCCCCGCGTCGTGAAAGAGATCCCCCATCCGTGAACGAAAGGTGAGCGGAGAGTGAGGATCCGCCACCTTCGCGCGTTTCCACATCCCCGCGCGACTTCGGGGTAGCAGAGCGGAGTCGGCCGTACACCGCGGCCGATGGATCCGAATGGCGATGAGTTACGTCCCTTCCATGTCGATCCGAGTCCGCGCTGTCGGAGGTGGGATGCAGTGGCAGGTTTCAGAGCACTCGCACGAGAGGTGCGCAATCCACGGAACACCATCGCCTTGCGGCGGACCTCCCTGCGCAAGTGCCTTGAGCGCTTCGCCCCGTACGGCCACCGGGCGACCTGGCACCACCTGTGCGACCTCGCCGGGATGGATCCCGCCGACCGGGCCCCCGACCCGGCCCGGCTGGTCGTGGCGCTGACGGAGCTGGAGGAGGCCCGCGCGGTCTGGCTCGCCTACGAGGCGGGGTTCGCCGACCGCCGCAAGCGCGAGAAGCACGACGGCATCCGGCAGCCCGCCGGTGTCGACGCCTGGCACCGCCACACCTGGGGCGGCTGCGACATCGTGCCCTGCGTCAGCCCCACGGCCTACCCGGCCGCACGCCTGTCCGACGTGCTGCGCCGGGTGATCGCCGCGATGGAGGCCGAGCCCGGGGACGCCTGCCCGGTCTGCTCGCAGGACCGCCTCGAATGGCGCCCCGACCTGGACCGCTGCCCCGCGCAGGGCCCCGTCTGCGCGGACTGCGGCATCGTGGTGCCGGCGCCCGTCCTCACCGCGGGGGCGCTGGCCGCGGCGCGCCGCCGGCTGCTGGAGGACCGGTACGCGGCGGTGTGAGGCGGGCGCCCGGACAGCCGCGCAGGAGCAGGCCCGCACGGGCGGGCGGGAAGGCCGCAGGGACAGCCGGGGCGGCCGGGAACAGGGTGTCCGCCGTCGGCCGGTGGTGCGAGGATGCAGTGCACGGCTCACCGGTTCGAGGCGAAGGCGGACGGCATGGGGCAGTTGCACGACCTGACCGCGTTGGAGCAGGGGGAGGCGGTGCGGACGGGGCGCGTGTCGCCCGTCGAGCTGACCGAGCACTACCTGGAGCGCATCGGCCGGCTCGACGCCACCGTCGGGGCCTTCATCACCGTCACCCCCGATGTCGCGCGCAAGCAGGCGGCCGACGCCGAGAGCGCGGCCTCGGCCGCCCGGCGCGAAGGCCGCGAACTGCCGCCGCTGCACGGCGTACCCGTGCCGGTCAAGGACCTCAGCCAGGTCGCCGGCGTGCGCTGGACGATGGGCTCGGCGGCGATGGCCGGGAACGTCGCGACCGTGGACGACCACGTGGTGACCAAGCTGCGGGACGCAGGGACGATCCTGCTGGGCAAGACCAACACCCCCGAGTTCGGCCTGCCGGCCCACACCGAGAACGCCGTTGCGCCGCCCGCCCGCACCCCTTGGGACCTCGGCCGGTCGGCGGGCGGGTCGAGCGGCGGGGCGGCGGCCGCGGTCGCCGCAGGGCTCGCGCCCCTGGCGCACGCGAGCGACGGGGGCGGCTCCATCCGCATCCCGGCGTCCGTATGCGGCCTGTTCGGCATCAAACCCAGCCGCGGCCGGGTGAGTCCCGGCCCCGTCCTGGACGACGTGACCGGCCTGGTGACGTCCGGGCCCCTGGCCCGTACGGTCGCGGACGCGGCCGCGCTCCTCGACGTGCTCGCGGGGCCGATGCCCGGCGACCCCTACGCCGCGCCCGCGCTCCCGCCCGGCGAGACCTTCACCGGCCACGCCCGGCGCGCCCCGGGGCGGCTGCGCGTAGCCCACATCACGGAGGCGCCGGTCCCGGGCGTCGAGCTGCACCCGGAGTGCCGGCGGGCCGCGGAGGAGGCGGCAGGGCTGCTGCGGGAACTCGGCCACGAGGTCGAGGAGTTGACGATCCCCGGCGACGAGGCGCTCGGCCGGGCCTTCACGACCGTGTGGGAGGTGCTGTCGACGCTCGTGCCCGTACCCCCGGGCGGTTCGGAGCACTTGCTTCCGCTCACCCGGCACCTGCGCGAGCGCGGCACCCGCGTCACCGGGACGGAGTTCGCCGCCGCCCTGTACCGGATGCGCGGGACCGGCCGGCTCGTCGCCGGTGCCCTCCAGGCGCCCGGCACGGGCTACGACGTGCTCCTGTCACCCACCCTCGCCCGGCCGCCACTGCCCGTGGGCGCCCTGCGCAACGACGAGGATCCGGAGGGGGAGTTCGCCGCCATGGCCGGCTTCACGCCCTTCGCCCCGCTGTACAACGCGACCGGGCAGCCCGCCGTGAGCGTGCCGCTGCACTGGACGCCCGAGGGCCTGCCCGTCGGGATCATGCTCGGCGGCCGCTACGGCGACGAGGCCACGCTCATCTCGCTCTCCGCACAGCTGGAGGAGGCCCGCCCCTGGGCCGGGCGGCGGCCCGCCATGTGGTGACGCGGGGCGGGCGCGCCCGGCGGTCTCAGTGCTCGACCAGCAGGCGGGAGCCCGCGCCCCGCAGGCCGTTGAGATCGTCCGGGTTGGACAGCGCGCAGTTCTCCAGCGACAGGCAGCCGCAACCGATGCAGTCGTCCAAGTGGTCGCGCAGCCTGGCCAGCTGCGTGATGCGCTGCTCCAGCTCGCCGCGCCAGGTCTCGGACAGGCGTGCCCAGTCCTCCCGGTTCGGGGTGCGCTCGTCGGGCAGCTCGCAGAGCGCCTCCCGGATCGTGGC
This sequence comes from Streptomyces sp. KLMMK, assembly GCF_036961605.1. Lineage (NCBI taxonomy): Bacteria > Bacillati > Actinomycetota > Actinomycetes > Kitasatosporales > Streptomycetaceae > Streptomyces > Streptomyces sp. KLMMK. Next base: position 519 of record NZ_JBAMDC010000400.1, on the reverse strand, counting down.
GAGCGGGATGCCGACGCGCTGCGCGGCCCGGATGAAGGCGACGCGGCGCAGGGCGTCACGGTCGTAGCGGCGCTGGTTGCCGGACGTGCGGCGGCTGCTGATCAGGCCCTTGGTCTCGTAGAAGTGCAGGGCGGAGACCGCCGCGCCGCTGCGCGCGGACAGCTGACCGACGGTGAGTTCCTGGACCTTGTTCGAAATCTGCGGCACAGCTCAGACCTTACGTGACGGGCGGCCCCCGGCATTGAGACGACGGCCACACCGGCGGCCACCGCGCCCCCTGGTACGCCTTGCGTCCCCGGCGTTAGCTTGGGACCACAGCTACGGGGGAGCTGAGCTGTGGGACCTTAGATTCCGCTTCGGCGAGGAGACGACCAGTGAACGCGCACGACGGCATGTACATCGACGGAAGCTGGCGGCCCGCCGCGGGGAGCGGCACGATCGAGGTCGTGAACCCGGCCGACGAGGAGGTCATCGCCACGGTCCCGGCCGGAGACGCCGAGGACGTCGACGCGGCCGTCC
>NZ_JBAMDC010000040.1:0-34618 GCF_036961605.1 Streptomyces sp. KLMMK | reverse complement strand
GACAGCCCGCCTTCAAAGTTATTAGTAGTCTGTTCGATTGACAGGCCACTACTATCGGTAATGGCTGAACTGGGGGCTTGATCCTTCCCGCATGCCGGATCTGAAGATTGGTGCGATGCTGGACCCTGCTGGAGTGCTCAGATCCCTCCTACCTGAACTGACTGCCGGTCGAAGAGCGGATCAGTACGACGGAGCGTGGTGTCCCATGACCGAGGCCAACCGGAAGCCCTACGAGCAGCTCGGGCAGGAGAGCGCTGAACGGCTGTACTACCTGTCCGTCGCCGTCACCGGCGAGCACAGGGCCGCTGTGGACTGTCTGAGGTATTCGCTCTCCCGGCTGGCCGCACTAACCGACGACATTTACTCGACGCTACCCACTCCACCTCCGCGCGGGACTGTGCAGTGCTTCGCGCAGGCTATGCATGACACCCAAATGCACATCCTGCGTATTGAGGCGCTTACCCGCATGCACGGAGCTATTTGCTCCCACACGGAGCACGGGACGTGTACAGGACTTGACTTTTCCAAGAATTTCTCATCTGGTGATCGTTTCGGTTGAGCAGCGGGCGATGGCGGACGGGTGCCTACAGCGGTTAAGGCAGTGAAGTGGACGGGCCTGGTGGTTGTGTGCGGTCTCTGGCACGGCTGGATTGGTCGCGTTGTGTGGTCGATTCCTCCCGTATCGTAGCCCTTACAATGACTAGAGATAATACCGCTGCTTTAAGGGCTTTTCTGGCGTCTGCTGGTGGGTTGGGTGGGTGGGACCAGTGCGATGGTCGTGGTCGTGGTGCTTCTTGTGCTCTCGCGGGCTATCCCGCGGGGGCGAGGTTGTGGGGTCGGGCGATGCCGAGGATGGCCTAGTGGACACCGTTGCCGCGCAGGCGGCAGTCGCGGAGAATCTTGAAGGGTTTCATCCAGGAGAAGGCGTGCTCAACGCGTGCTCTGGCCCCGCGGTGAACGGTGTTCTCCGCTTCCGGCTCAGGCCGGTTGGGACGGGGCCAGTGCGGGATCAGAGCGGCGGTGCCGCGGTATCCGCCGTCACCGAGGACCGGCGCGTTCTTCACCGCCCGGTCCACTGCGGATTCCCGGTAGGCGCGAGCATCGTGACGGTTACCGGGCAGTGGCCGCCCCGCCGCCACGACCAGCCGGCTTGTTGGCATCGATGACGACCTGGTGGTTGGTGGAATACCGGTAATTCTTGCTTGACGCGGTGATCCTGCGGTCGCGGGTGGGGACCAGGGTGCCGTCCATGATCAGCACCGTTCCGGCAGGGTGTCGGCGCCGTACCGGCGCAAGCGCGAGAAGCGGCGCGATGTCATCGATGACCCTGTCCGCAGCCGACTTCGATATCCCGAACAACGGACCGGGCTGCCACGTCGTCAGGTTCGTGCGCCAGTACGCAGCCACCAGCAGTACCCTGTCCTCCAGCGGCAGCGACCACGGCCGCCCACCAGTTGGCGCACCACCGCCACGACGCCGCACCACACCTACAAGCTTGCGGAACTGCCCCACACTCAGCCCGGAGAACAGACCTATCCACCCAGGCTCAGACACCGTCACCACAGCACCCACACCAAGATCATCACACGTCTCACCAGGGCTTACGGGACATCATTTAGGTCGGCGGCGACGAGTTCCTCGGTGCGGGTCCGGCGGCCTGGGACTCGAAGCAGAATGCGGACCCCCGTCACCCGGTGGTGTTTGTCGCCTGCCGCCAGTGTGGACGATCACGATTCTCCCCGGGGCTGACTTCACGTAATTCCCCAGGTCCTGGCTGTGTCCTTGTCTAGCTGATCGGGCCTCCGGTTGTCTTGTTGTTGCCGTTTCTGGGCCGTTTGTTCGGCCGGTAACTGGGGCCGTTCATGATGACCTGGTGGCTGGTGTTGATGAGCCGGTCGAGGAGGGACTCGGCGACGACGGGGTTGGGGAAGAGGGGATACCAGTCGCTCGGCGCCCTGTTGCTGGTGATGATCAGGGACCTCCCTTGCCGTTCGCTGACCAGTTCATAGAGGTCGTCGGCCTGGGTGGCGGTCAGCTGTCGCATCGCGAAGTCGTCGAGGATGAGCACGTCGGGACGTACGAGTTCTCGCAGGCGTCTGTCCCAGGTGCGGTCGGCGTGGCCGCCGGCGAGGTCGGCGAGGATGCGGCTGGTCTTGGCGAACCGCGCGTGGGCGCCCTGTCTGATGGCGAGGTGGCCGAGGGCCTGGGCGACGTGGGTCTTGCCGACGCCGACGGGCCCGAAGAGGATGACCGACTCGCCGGCGTGCAGCCATCGCAGGGCCGCGAGGTCACGGATCTGGACGGCGGGAAGCTTCGGCGAGGACGAGAAATCGAACTCCTCCAGGGTGGCCTGCTGCTCAACTGCCCTCGGGGAAACCCGTGTTGACGCATCGGGCGGGTGTGGGGCGGGGTGCCAGGGTGAGGACGCCTGGAAGATACCGCTCGTGTGGGGGACGGACAGGTGGTGACCTACCGGGCGCTGGGGGCCGCCGTCGGCACATGGTGGGGCCGCGTGGTGCGGCAGGTATTGCAGCTGGCCTGCATCCAGGTGCGCTGACCGTCGCCGCGCAGGCGTATGCGGCCCGCACCGCCGCAGGTTTCGCAGGTGCGCTCGGAGGCGGTCTCGGCGGCATCGGTCAAGGCGGTGGCCCGATCGGCGAACTCGCCGTCGAAGTCGCCGTGTTCGTCGAAGCGGTCGGTGACGGTGATGCGCAGACCGCCGAACTTCACGGCGAAGGTCTCGATGCGGTAGCCCGCATCGAGCACGAGCAGGTCGCGGTGGAGCTGGTCGAGCAGAGCCGCCCAGCCCGGCCTGACGGTGCGGGCCCAGGCCGGAAGCTGGCGGGAGGCTCGGGAAGTGTCCTGGTCCGTCATGACGCCCATGGTGGACCGGGGGTCTGACAATCAGGCCCGGCTCCCGCCGGGCCTGCTCGCGCAGGTCGGCGAAGGGCACCGGTGCCCGGCTAGGGTGCGGTGGCATGGACGATGCCCCCGCGCCCTACATCGACCCCGGCACCGATGACCCGGAGCGTCCGGTGTGCGGCATCTGCCCCTCGAAGCGGCTGCCACGCGAGCAGTTCGTGATCTACGACCGGCCGAACCGGGAGTGCCCGTTCAACCCGGACGACGGGTTCCGGTACACGGCCGAGGGGACTCCGGCCTGCGTCTACCCCCACAAGATCGGCCTGGAACCGGACAGGATCGACCCAGCCTACCAGCCGGAGCCCCCCGAGGAGACGGTTACGCCGCCGCGAGCGCGGAGATGGCGGGGATGGAGACCTTCCTTCCGCGCTCGCTGACACCGATCGACGCGTAGACCTCATCCAGTGCCCGGCGGCGGCGCTCGGTCTCCTCCGCGCCGATCCAGAACCGCTCGTTCACGCGGCCGAAGGCGGCGCGGTAGCACTGGTGGGTGTAGTCGAAGGGGCCTTGACCCTTGATCCTGGACACACGAGACACTGGATCCTGAGGATCTGAGAACGGACATCTCGTGGTCATGAAGAACTATCCGCCGCCGTTCAAGGCGGACGCGGTCGCGCTGTACCGGTCGCGGCCCGGGGCGACGATCAGGCAGGTCGCCGCCGATCTGGGGGTCAACCCCGAGACCCTGCGGAATTGGGTCCGCGCGGCCGGAGCGAGCCGGCCCCGGGGGCGCCGGGCAGAGTGCCTGCCGAGCCGCCGACACCGTTGGAGGCGGAGAACGCCGCTCTGCGGAAGAAGGTCCGCGAGCTGGAGGAAGAGCGCGAGATCCTGCGGAAAGCTGCGAAGTATTTCGCCGGGGAGACGCGCTGGTGAACCGCTTCCAGTTCGTCGCCGACCACCAGCGCCGCTACGGCGTGAAGCGGCTGTGCACCATCCTCGGCATCGCCCGCTCCAGCTTCTACTACTGGCGTCGGACGGCCGCGGACCGGGCCACCCGGCAAGCGGCCGACGCCCGCCTCGTCGCCCGGATACGGGCCGTGCACCGTGAGTCGGACGGCACCTACGGCGTCCCCAGGATCACGGCCGAGCTCCGCGAGGCGGGCGAGCGTGTCAACCACAAGCGGATCGCGCGGCTGATGCGGGCCGCCGGTCTGGCGGGCGTGCGCTTGCGCCGCAGGCACCGCACCACGGTCGCGGACCAGGCCGCAGCGAAGGCCCCGGACCTCATCGGCCGAGACTTCACAGCGCGTGAGCCGAACACGAAGTACGTCGGCGACATCACCTATCTCCCGCTGGAGGGCGGGAAGTTCCTCTACCTGGCCACCGTCATCGACCTCGCCTCACGCCGCCTGGCCGGATGGGCGATCGCGGACCACATGCGCACTGACCTCGTCACCGACGCCCTGTCCGCCGCCGAACGCACCCGCGGCAGCCTCGCCGGAGCGGTCATACACACCGACCAGGGCGCCCGATGCCGGGGTGCCGACCCTTGCGGAGCGGGCAGGGGCGGCAGTTCCTCGTTCACCGGGCAGATCCTGAGTCTCGGCTACGAGCAGGCACGAATGCGCCGGGCGCAGGGGGGCGCATGGGGATGTGCTGTTGTCATGTGCAGTGCTTCGGCGTGCCTCGCGCGCCCGCTGCGGCCGGGGTTGTCGGGATGGGCTGATCGCAGTGCAGTCAAGGTGAAGGTGATGGGCCGCTTCCGTAAAGGGGAGTGGTCGGCGGGTCACGGCCCGGTGGTGACCGGGCGGGGTTCATGTTGAGCCGGTCGGCGAACCGCCGGTTCCAGGCGGCAGCGGAGGTGTCCGGTCATGCACATGGAGACGGTGGATGGTTCGGGGCAGTGGGTGGTGCTGGAGGGCCTGCCGAGGCTGTACCGGATGGTGAATGGTCAGTGCGTGGATCCCACGCGTCTGGTGGTGGCCTTCTACGGGCAGCATCAGCATTTCGAGGACACCGGTGAGATGGAGCTGGTGGAGGGCCGCCTGGTGCCGGTGTTCCGGTTCAGCTACAGCACGAAGATCGCAGAGTAGGCGGTGCGGGGAGATGTCGGCGTCTGCTACGGAACTGATCGCGGTGATTGGGATCGGCTGCCGGTTCCCCGGTGGTGTGGAGAGTCCGGGCGGGTTGTGGCAGCTGGCTGCTGAGGGGCGGCAGACGGTCGGGCCAGTGCCGGCCGGCCGGTGGGATGCGGCGCGCCTGGCGGCTTTGCATGATCCGGAGCTGGCCGAGCGGGCGGGGCACGGCTGCTTTGTGGAGGGGGATGTGTGGGCGTGGGATCCGCAGGCGTTGTCGGTGGCTCCGGGCGAGCAGCGGTGGGTGGATCCGCAGTTCCGTCTGCTGGCGGAGGTGGCGTGGGAGGCGGTGGAGCATGCGGGGATCCCGGTGGGCCGTCTGCGCGGAACGGATACGGGTGTGTATATGGGAACCTACGCCCCGGACAACTTGTTCCGTGAGGCGCGTCCGGTGCAGGACGCTCCGAACAGCCCGTATCTGTTCGGGAACTTCACGGCGAGCGCGGCCGGGCGGGTGGCGTTTGCGATGGATCTGCGCGGGCCGGTGATGGTGGTCAGCACACACTGCTCCTCGGGTCTGGTGGCGCTGGATGCGGCATGTGGGGCGCTGACGCTGGGCGAGTGTGATACGGCGCTGGCCGGTGCGGTGCTGTTGATGCTCTCACCTGAGACGCACTACTACGAGGCGCCACTGCTGCTGTCAAAGCGGGGGGCCTGCCACGCGTTCGACGCCCGGGCGGACGGCTACGTGCGCGGCGAAGGCGCGGGCGTGCTGGTCCTCAAACGGTTGGCGGATGCGTGCCGGGACGGGGACCGGGTACTGGCGGTGATCCGCGGCTCGGCGGTGAACAACGACGGCCAGGCCAGCCGGTTGACCGCGCCGTCGACACAGATGCAGCAGCAAGTCTTTCGCCGGGCGGTGGAGCGGGCCGGGATCGACCCTGGGGATGTGGGCCTGGTGGAGGCGCACGGGCCGGGTACCGCGGTGGGCGACCCGATCGAGTACACCTCCATCGACGCCGTCTACGGCAGGGGGCGGGGGCGCTGTGCGTTGGGGTCGGTCAAGACGAACATTGGGCACAGCGAGCCGGTCTCCGGCATCGCAGGGGTCATCAAGGTGGTCGAGTGCCTGCGCCGTGGCAGCATTCCGCCCAACCTCCACTTCACACGGTGGAATCCGGCGATCGACCGTGAGGAGGCCTCGCGGCTGTTCGTCCCCACCGAGGTGACCGCCTGGCCGGTCCCGGGGGAGCAGGCGCGTCTGGCCGCGGTGTGTTCCTACGGAGTCACCGGCACCAATGCGCATGTAGTGCTGGAGGCTGCTCCTGCCGCGCGCCGGCGTCGGGGCCGGGCCAGTCGGCAGGGACGGGAAGAGGCCCGGCTGTTCGTGCTGTCGGGGCATTCTCCGCAGTCGCTGGCGGCGGCCGCCTCCCGCTTCGCGAACTGGGTGGAGAACGACGCGGCAGCCACCGATCTGCACGATGTGGCGCATACGCTCGCCCTGCGCCATTCGTCGGCGGATCACCGGCTGGGGGTGGTGGCCCGCAATAGCGGGGAACTGGCCGCGTGCCTGCGGGCGTTCGCCGCCGAAGATCCGCAGGAGGGCACAGTCAGCGGGGTACCGGTGCTGCCCCCGGGGCATGCCGGCGCGGTGTTCGTCTTCACCGGTCAGGGCTCGCAACGGCCCGGCATGTGCCGGGGGCTGCTGGCGGACGAGCCGGCGTTCGCCGCGGTGATCGATGAGCTGGAGCCGCTGATCCGCGCCGAGGCGGGGTTCTCGCTGCGGCAGATGATCGCCGAGCCTGAACATCTGACCGGGATCGACCGGATCCAGCCCACCCTGTTCGGCGTCCAGGTGGCGCTGGCAGCCCTGTGGCGGGCGTGGGGCATTGAGCCGTCCGCGGTGATCGGGCAGTCGCTCGGGGAAGTGGCGGCAGCCGTCGTCGCCGGTGTCCTCAGCCTTGAGACCGGGGTGAAGGTCATCTGCCGCCGCTCGGCATTGCTGGCTGGCATCTCCGGCGGGGCGATGGCCTCGGTGCTGCTGGGCGCCGACGAGGTCCACGCGGCGATCACGGAGGCCGGCATGGACGGGGTGTCGCTGGCCGTGCTCACCTCCCCGCAGGCCACGGTGATTTCCGGGGACGCCGGACAAGTGGCGGCCCTGGTCGAGGGCTGGAACGCGGACGACACCGCGGCCCGGATGATCGATGTTGACGTGGCCTCCCACTCCCCGCAGGTCGACCCCATCCTGGACCGGCTGCGCGCCGCGCTGGCCGAATTGCCCCCAGCTGACCCGGGCGGGAAGTTCTACTCCACCGTCAGCGAGGATCCTCGCCAGCCGGGGCTGCTGGGCGCCGAGTACTGGGTCCGCAACCAGCGCCACACCGTGCGCTTTCACACCGCCGTCCAGGCCGCGCTGCAGGCCGGGCACCGGCTGTTCATCGAGTGCACCGCCCACCCCCTGGCCGTGCGGCCCATCCTGGACGCCGCGCATGCAGCCGGTGCCGACGATGTGGTTGCGGTGGGTACCCTGCGCCAGGGCCTGGACGACCAGGAGGCGTTCCTGACGCACCTGGCCCAGCTCCACTGCTCGGGCTTTGACGGGATCGACTTCACCGCCCGCTACGGGGACGGCACATTAGTCGAGGCACCGGGCACCGCCTGGCACCGCACCCGCCACGGCGGCGACCAGACCCCGTACACCCTGGTGGCCCCGCATCTGGTCGGCGCCGGTCAGCATCCGCTACTCGGCGGCCATGTGGCCGACCCCGACCGGCCCGGGCACCACGGGTGGCAGACCCCGATCAGCCCTCAGCGGCTGCCCTGGCTGGGCGACCACCAGGTGGCCGGTGTGCCGGTGCTGCCCGGCACGGGCATGGTCGAGATGATGCTCGCCGCCGCGAGCACGGTCTTCGGTACGGACCGGGTCGCCGCAACCGAGATCACCATGGCCAGCCCTTTGTTGTTGGAACCTGAGCCGACGGTCACCACCCGGCTGGTACAGGATGGCGACACCGCACGCGTGGAGATCATCTCCCACACCAGTCACCGAGCTGAGGAAGTAGGCAGCACGCTGGTGCACGCCCACGCCACGGTGGGCCCTCTCCCTGATCTCAGCACACCGACTCCTGTAGACATGGCTCAGCTTCACGCCGCTGGCGAGTGGGGTGATTTCCTGCCCGATGAGCTGTACCGGCTCTTCCGTGACCTGCACGACGTCTACCACGGCCCGGCGTTTGCCGGGGTGGAACGCATTCAGGTCCACACGGATGCCGACCATGCGCTGGCCTGGCTGCGCATCACCGAGACCGCCCGGGTCTCGTGCTGGACGATGCGGCTGCACCCCAGCCTCGCGGACGAACTGGTGCAGACCGTGGCGGCAGTCTGGTACCGCCACTACGCGACAGCCCCGGGCCCGGTCGTGGTCGCCGGCTTCGACGAGGTCCGCCTCTACGGCCCCACGGCGCATGCCCGGATCGCCAGCGTGCGCCTGCACCAGGCTGATGACCTGCGCTGCACCGCCTCCGGGCAGCTGGCCACCGCCGACGGCACCGTCGTGGCCGAAGTCCTCGGCTTGCGGTTGTCCAACATCACCCCGCCCGTGGACCGGTTCGCCTCCCGCCTGGCGCATCTGGTCTGGGAACTGGCTCCTCGTGAAGGCACCCGCACCACCGCGACCGCAGCGGCGGCGGGCGACTGGGTGGTGCTCGCCGAGCAGGACACGGGGTGGCCCGCCGACCTTGCCGCAGCACTGAAACAGCGTGGGGGCGGATGCACGTTGCTGACCTCGACCGGGCGGCCGGGCCTGTCCATGCTGTCCCCACCACCCGCCGGGGTCGTGCTCACCCTGACCGGCCGCACCGGTACGGACAGCGCGTGGAACCCGGCCCTCGCGGCGCGCGCGGACATCGCCTACACCACCACCGTCATCACCCAGCTCGCCGAACTGCCCACCCCGCCGCGGCTGTGGGTGCTCTGGCGCTGACAGGACCCGGCAGTGCTGACCGGAGCCGGGCTGCACGGCCTGTTCCGGGTGGCCGCTTACGAATACCCCCAGCTCACTGTCGGCAGCATCGAGCTGGCTCCCGACACACCCCCCGAGGCGGTCTTGGAGCAGCTCCTCGACGACCTCACCGATCGCAGCCTGCCGGTCACCGAAATCGCCTGGCGCCACGGGTGCCGGCACATCGCCCGTGTCCAGCCCGGCGCCGACACCACCACACCCCTACCGGCCACCCCCGGCAACCCGGTACGGCCGCGCGCTGCCTACCTCGTCACCGGCGGCCTGGGCGGGCTCGGGCCACTCGCCGCCGCCTGGCTCGCCGCGCAGGGCGCCGGGCGGATCGTGGTCAACGGCCGTACCGCCCCCTCCGCCCAGGCACAGGCGGCCTTGGAGCAGGCCCGCGCCCACGGCGCCGAGGTGATCGTGGTCCGCGGCGACCTCGCCGACCCGACGACCACTTCACAGCTCGTGGACGCTGCCACCGACGGCGGCCGGGACCTGCGGGGCGTCGTACACGCTGCCGCGGTCGTCGAGGACGCCACCATCGGCAACCTCGACTCCACGCTGCTGGAGCGGGTCTGGCGCGGCAAGGCCGAAGGGGCCTGGGCGCTGCACCAGGCCACCCACGGCCACGACTTGGACTTCTTCGTGTGCTACTCCTCGGTTGCCGCGCTCCTGGGCTCGCCCGGGCAAGCCGCCTACGCCGCCGCGAACGCATTCGTCGATGACCTCATCGCGTGGCGCGCATCCCAGGGCCTGCCGGCCACCGGCATCTGGTGGGGCCCGTGGAGCGAGGTCGGCCGCGGCCAACACATGGCCCAGCGGGGTTTTGCCACCATTACCCCGGCCGACGGAACCGACGCCCTGCACCGCATCCTGCACAGCGGGCTCGGACAGGTCGCCTACTCCCCGATCGCCCTTCAGCAGTGGATCGCCGACTACCCGCACCTGCAGGACGCGACCCTGCTCTCCGCACTGCTGTCCGGGCAGCCCGCCGAAGACAACGCCGACGAAACAGCGCGCCAGGAGGTGCTGACCGCCACCGATGACCTTACGCGCCGGCAACGGGTCGAAGCCTTCCTCATCGAACAAGTCCGGGACCTGCTCGGCGGCACCACCCGTCACATCGGCCCGCACACCAGCCTGGTCACGCTCGGCCTGGACTCACTAGGGGCCCTCCGGCTGCAGCAACGCATCGCCCGCACGTTCAAGACCGACCTCAAGCCCGGAGTGATCTGGACCAAACCCACCTCTGCCAGTGTGGCCGAGGTACTCCTGGAACAGATGGGACTCGCTCCAGCCACCGATACCTTGCAGCAGCAGAAGGCAGACCGATGAAACAGCACTCCCTTGGCAAGCAGCACGCGCTACGGCGCCGGACGATATGCAGGCCAGTCGGCGACAAGCACCTCCCGTCCCTCCGCGCCCGCCTCCCGGCCGATGAACCAGGACAGGGACCCACAGCTCTTGGACGCGCTGCGGCCACCGACCGCGAGCGGCAGTCAGTTCTGGAGGGTTACATCATCGACCTTGTGCGCGAGCTCCTGGGCGGCACCACCGCGCACATCGGCCCGGCCTCCACCATGGTCATGCTCGGCCTCGACTCCCTGGGCGCCGTGAGCCTGCGCGTCCGCCTCGAACGCGCCCTGCGCATCACCATCGACCCCGGCGTCATCTGGGTCAAACCCACCCCCGCGGCGCTCGCCGGCTGGCTGCTGGAACGGCTCGGCCACACCAGCCACCACGACCAGCCTGATGCTCCGGATCAGGACACGACCGCATCCCCGACCAGCCACCACCAGACCAGTCACCGTCGCCCGGCCGACACCGCGCGGAGCACCCGATGAGCGACACGGGGACAACTGAAGCGACCCCGGCAGCGGGTCAGCGGCTGCTGAAACTACGCCGGTGGGGGGGAGTTCCACGCTGGGCGTGGGCCACGATAGGCGCCGCCTGGATTCTGCTGGGAGTCGTCGTGCTGTCCCGGTGGGTCGCGGACGACGGCTACGAGTTCACGCCACCCCACCACGCGCTGCCCGGCCCGGCGACAGCCTCCATCATCATCATTATTGTCTTCGGAGGTTTGTTCGTCGTCGGTACCGCAGTGATTGTCCACCGCGCCCGAACACTGCGCCGGATGACACCAGAGCTGTACATGATCCTGTGCCTGCTATCCGTGCTGTGGATAGAACAGGCTAACGCGTACGGGGGCCCCGTCAATGAACACAACCCCCACGGCGGTCCTGTCACTATTTCCAGTTGGGGACCGTATATTCCCGGATGGGCAGGCGAAGAACCGCAGCACGTCCCCCTGAACCTGATCACCTGGCTACTGGCGTGGATAGGCGGCGTCATGTTCTTGCTGTTCGCCGGACACCTGCTGGTCAGATACCGTACACAGCACCCCGGCATGACAAAACGCGCCGTCGCCCTCACTTTGGTGGGAATGACCACACTGCTCGCCGTGCTGGAAGATCCGGTGTTCGCGTTCACGCCTGCCTTCCGCTGGTATCGCGGAATAGAAGGATTCACGCTGTTTCCTGGAACCAGCCACCAGTTTCCCCTGCACGAAACGATCTGCTTCACCCTGCTGAACCTCGGCGCCGTGGGCTTCTACTACTGGCTGCGGGCGGTCGAACCACGCTTCGTTGATCCCCCCCCAGACAGGGGGCCCCCGCTGGATACGCCCCGCCGTCCCCTTCTTCGCCGTCGCAGGCGTGATCGGCACCACGATCGCGGTGTACGTCGTGCTCATCGTCGCCATCGGCGAACTGCCCAGCGTCACACCAGCGGGGCCCTCCGAGCACTGGCCTGCCCGATGAGCCGGACGCCGGGGCAGGTGGTCGTGCTCGGCGCGAGCATCGCCGGGCTGCTGGCCGCGGCGGCGGCGGCCCGCACCACCGACTCGGTGATCATCATTGACCGTGACACCCTCCCGGCCCTCCCCGCGCATCGGCGCGGCACGCCCCAGGCCACGCACGCCCACGGTATGCTCGCCGCCGGAATCCGCGCGATCGAGCAACTGCTGCCAGGATTCCTGGACACCGTCGCCAGTCGCGGCGCGTCCATCGGCGACAGCGCGGCCGACGTGGTGATCAACACGCCGTTCGGACCCGGCCGTCGGATCTCCTCAGACTTCATCGGTGTCGGCGCCAGCCGCCCGTTGATCGAATGGGCAATCCGCGCGCTGGTGACCGAACTCCCGGCCGTCACCCTCCTGCCAGGACACACCTGCACCGGCCTCATCGGCGACCCACACCGCGTGTCGGCTATCCGCGTCAGCGACGGCGGAGCGGAGCAACCACTGGACGCCGACCTCGTGGTCGACGCGACCGGCCGCGGCACCAGAATCGACCACTGGCTCACCGACCTCGGTTGCGCACCGGTCCCCGGCCGCACCCTGAACGCGCACGTCGGGTACGCCAGCCGCACCTACCGCCTGCCTCACGACCCCGGCTGGATGGCCTACTACCTGCAACTCGCACCACACCACCCGACCGGCGCGGTCGTGACTCGCGTAGAAGACCAGCAGACGATCGTGAGCCTCATCGGTGTCGGCCCGGCACTGCCCCGGCTCTGCGAGGACACGTTCGCGGCGTTCACCCGCGACCTGCGCTGCCCCGACATCGCCGACTCGCTCGCCGGCGCCGAACCCCTCACCTCGATCACCGCGGGCAACAGCACCAGCAGTCGGCGCCGCTACCCCGAACGCGCCCGCGACCACCCCGCCAACCTCCTGTGCGTCGGCGACGCGCTGTGCAGCCCCAACCCGATCTACGCCCACGGGATAAGCCTCGCCGCGATCGCCGCGTCACACCTGGACCGCCTGCTCACCCGCGAACCGGGACACCCGAACCTCGCCCGCCGCTTCCATCACGGCCTGGCCCAGCCGATCAACTGGGCCTGGCTGGCAGTCACCACAGCAGACCTGCGGTGGCCGGACGTCGAGGGCGGCCCCCCGCCCCGCCTCCACCGCCTCCTGGCCTGCTACATCGACCACGTCCTCGCCACCGGAACCCGCGACAGCCACATTCAGCGGTCGTTACTCGACGTGCTGCACCTGCTGCGGCCACCAGCGTCGCTGCTGGCACCCGCCACGCTTGCCCGCACCCTGCCGTCTCTCCTCATTAAGAGATAACCCGGAGTCCACAAATGACAAGGTCGGCAGTAACCTCCACGACCACACGGCTCCCGACGCGGCGCTCTCCCGTCATGGTCTGGGCTGGACTGGGAGCAGTGGCGCTGCTTCTTCAGGCCGTGGTCTATGGCCAGTGGGCCGCAGACGGCGGGATACGCGATGGAGCACCGGGCGATTACGAGATCTCACCGGGTCGCCTGGTGATCATCTGGGGTTTTCAAGGTTTCCTGGTCCTCGGCGTAATCGTGTTCGGCGTCCTATTGGTGCGTGACTGCCGTCGTGCCCGCACCGTCACCCTCCCCGCGGCGCTGTTCGTGGGCTTCTACTTCTGCGTCTGGCTGGACCCGATCCTCAATTACCGGTACTTGACATACATCGCCAATCGCCAGGCCCCGAACGTCACCTCCTGGGGACCGTACATCCCCGGCTGGAACCCCCCGCACCCCGAACTCGCCATCGAATCCCTGTTCGCTGCCTCAGGGTTCGTCTATGGCCTGATGGTCGCCTGGCCATTGTTGCAGTGGCTGATCACTGATCGGATCGCGGCCAAGCGCCCACACTGGGGTATGGCGCGCCTGCTGGCGGCCACGATGGTGGTCGGTGTGGTTGTCGACACCGTGGCCGAAGGACTCTGGCTGCAGACCGGCCTGCTCTCCTACCCCAGCAGTCTGCAGGCGCTGTCGCTGTTCGGCGGCCACTGGTACCAGGTCCCCCTTCAGATGGGCTTGATGGTCGCTCTGCTCTTCGGTACCCCCATCGTGATGATGCGGCTGTACGCGATCAGACACGGCACCACCGTGCACATCTTCCGTGGCTCCGAGACCGTCAGCACACGGTGGAGTGGTTGGTTACGGCTGCTGGCCGGGATCGGCTTCACCAACGTGCTGATACTGGTCTTCTGCATCGTGGCCCAATTCGTCCAATACTTCGCCGGCACCGACCCCATGCCCGCCGACACCCCCGCCTACCTGTGGCCCCGCTGACATGTACTCGGCGACCACAGCAACCGCGACCCCACCTGTGGTCCCGGGAACGGCTTCGGCCACGCATAAAGCCCGTCGAATCCCCGGACGGCACGATTATCAGCGCGCCACGCAAAAGAAACCGAGAAGGTACTCGACCTGGGTTCCGCAGACACCCCATGATCTTTGTTTGTCAAGCAGCAGCTTGTTGATCTTGGTTGTGGTGTGCCCTTGCGGGCTACTGGCCGCTGCGGCTGGAGGAGATCGAGGGTCTCGGACCCGATCCCGGCGAGGTGGCCGAGATCGTGGCGCAGGCCGTGCGGATCCACACCATCGACGCGCACCCCAGAGTTCGTGTTCGACCCGTGGGCCATCACCAACCTCGTGCCGCTGGCCGGGCAGCTGCGCGACGTCCTCGACACCGAGCAGTACCGTCTGGTCGGTCAGGCCATCGAGGAGACCGCCGCCGTCGACCATGAGGCGCTGCCGGTGGCGCTGATCCACGCCGACCTGACCAAGGGTAACGTGCTGCTCGGCGAGGACGGCACGGTGACCGTGCTGGACTTCGGGGTGGCCAACCGCTTCCCGCGGGTGCAGGAGCTCGCCGTGATCGCCGCGAACCTCACCCACGGCTGCCCGGATCCGCTGCCGGCGCGGTCGGAGACGATCGCCGAGCTGTACTCGGCGGCCGCACCGGTTCCGCTCACGGCCGCCGAGCGAGCCGCGCTGCGCGCGTTCACCCGCGCGGCAGCGGCGATGGAACTGCTCGGCGCTCTGGCCGAGTGGCACCTGCGCGGCAACCACGGTCCGGAGGCGGAGTACCTGATCGGGCTCGGGCTGGCCGGACTGCGCGACTACGCGATGCTCAGCTGATCCGGCGGCGCAGCCAGCTCAGTGTCGCGATGCCCTTGTCGCGCTGGTGGGCCCGCAGGGTCGGCAGGTTCACCGGCGCTTGCCTTACTTGCCTGCACACTAGCTAGCCCGTGTACCTGCACTTTCGCTTGACAACACTAGATAACCGTGGAAGCAGGTCGTCCAGCACCATCTCCAGTGGTGTGTCGCTACTGATATGTAGACTGCTCGGGCGCAATCGGGGCAGTTCGATGGCTGCTGCCCGCATCAGTCCTGTGATTCCGGCGGCGCCCAGTCCGTTGCCGTGCACCAGCGTCCACAGCCTTGGCGGGTTCGCTCGCGCGGCTGCCTGCTGCAGCACGGTTACAGCGGTGAGTACCGTGGTCCGGGCGTCGGCCGCGAGGGTGGGGGATTCCGTTTCGGCCTTGCCGTCCAGGGCGAGCAGCACCGCGGTGCATTCCGGAGCGGCCGGATCCTCCAGGGCTGCCATCAGCTTTTCCGAGGACAGCGGTTGGCGGGGCGGGTGAACCAGCAGGCGTGCGCTGGCTGACCGGTCGGCCAACTGCCGGGTGAGGCACCGTGTCCAGCGGGAGTTCTCCGAGGCCAGGATGAGCCAGTGGTGGTCGTTGGCCTTGGGGATCTGGCCGATGGACATCGGGGTATGGGCCAGGTGGAACAGGCGGGAGGCGTAGCGCTGTTCCGGTGGAGTGATGTTGGCCAGGCGCAGGCCGCGCACCTCGGCCACAATGGTGCCGTCGGCTGTGGCAAGGGTGCCGGAGGCGGTGCAGGTCAGGTCGACGGCGTGCTGCAATTCAACATGGGCGGCGCGAGTGTGGCCGGTGGGGGCGTGGACGCGGACCTCGCCGAAGCCTGCGACGACGACGGGACCGGGGCTGGTCGCCCGATGGGCCAGCCAGACGGACACGACCGTCTGGATCAGCTGGTCAGCCAGAGCCGGGTGCAGGATCATGGTCCAGGCGGAGACACGGGCGGATTCGTGGAGGTGCAGTGCTGAGACAGCGCGGTCCTCGGTGGGGTGGATCCTGATGCGGTCCACAGCGGTAAAGGCAGTGCCGTGCTGAACGTTGTGCCGCTCACGGAAGAGGCGATACAGCTCTGAGGGCGGGCTGTCGGCCCATTCCACCGTACTCGGGGCGGACAGGGCCGCAGGCGGGGATTGCTCCGTAGCCAGGGGCTTCACGATGCCGTGGGCGTGTACTGTGATCCCGTCCGGGCTGACGGTAAGGATTTCTACCCGGGCCGCATCGCCGTCTCGGAGCAGGCGGGTGGTGACTTGTGGTTCCGGGTCCAGGATCAGCGGGCTGAGCGCCTCGACGTCGCAGGCGGTGACGCGTGTGGTCCCGAACACCCGGGCGGCCGCTGCCAGCATCATTTCCAGCAATCCCGTGCCAGGTAGCACGGGTACGTCGGCTACTTGGTGATCGGCCAGCCAGGGCAGGCGCTGTGGGCCGATCGGGGTCTGCCACAGGTATCGGTCGGGCTGCTCGGGATCGTTGACCTGGCCACCGAGCAGGGGATGCTGGCTGGCGCCCACCAGGTGCGGAGCGATGAGCTGGTAGGGGGCCTCGTCGCCGCCGTGGCGGGTGCGGTGCCAGGCGGTGCCCGGCACCTCGGCGAGCTCGCCGCCCCCGTAGCGGCTGGTCCAGTCGATCTGGTCGTAGCCGGCCGCGTGCAACTGGCCAAGGTTGCCCAGGAACGCGTCCTGGTCATTTATGCCCTCGCGGAGGCTGCCCACCACCACGGTGTCGTAGACACCGTGGTGGTGAGCGGTGTCCATGATGGGCCGCACCGCCAGGGGGTGAGCGGTGCATTCGATGAAGAGCCGGTGCCCGTCAGCCAGGGCGGCGGCCACGGCGGCATCGAATCGCACCGTGTCGCGCTGGTTGCGCACCCAGTAGTCGCGGTCAATGGTGCCCGGCTCGCGGGCATCGTCAGACACGGTGGAGTACAGCGGGATGACCTGCTGGGCGACGGGCACCTCGGCGAGGCTGTCGCGCAGGGCATCGAGGATGGGGTCGACCTCCGGCGAATGGGAAGCAACGTCCACTTCGATCATCTTTGCCGGTACCTCGTCCGCCTCCCACCCTGCAACCAGCGCAGCGATCTGCAGCGCGTCGCCGGAGACGACGGTGATGCCAGGGGAGGTGAGCACGCCCAACGACACGCCATACGCACCGGCCGCCTCGATGGCGCCCTGCACAGTGGCGGCGGGGAGCATCACCGAGGCCATAGCGCCGCCGGAGATGGTGGTCAGCAGCGCCGAGCGGCGGCAGATCACCTTCACCCCGTCGGCTGGGGCAAGTCCGCCGGCGATGACGATAGCGGCGACCTCACCGAGCGACTGGCCGATCACCGCGGCTGGCTCCACGCCCCACGACTGCCACAGCCGGGCCAGGGCGACCTGCACCGCGAACAAGGTTGGCTGGATACGCTCCAAGCCTACCAGCCGCTCCGGATGGGTGATCACGCCACGTAACGAGAAGCCGGCCTCCTGTGCCACCAGAGGCTCCAGCTCGTCGATCGCCTGGGCGAAGATCGGCTCGTCGGCCAGCAGCTCCTGGCACATCCCCACCCGCTGCGAACCCTGGCCGGTGAAGACGAACACCGGCCCAGGATGCGACGGGGGCAGCACTGGCGTGCCCACCGCCATGCCGACACTCTCCTCGCGGACGGCGAACGCCCGACAGCGGGCAGCCAGCTCCCCCAGATCCCGGGCCACTACCCCGAGCCGGTGATCCGCATGGGCACGCCGCAGGGCCAGCGTGTGCGCCACATCCAGCGGCGCAGTGTCAGCACCCTCCCCCTCCGCCCAGTCCGCGAGCCGCCCCGCCGCCAGCGCAAGCGACTCCGCAGAGCTGCCGGAGAGAGTGAACAGCCACGCCTGCGACCGCCCGGCCATCGGTTGACCGCCGACCGAAACCTGGAGCGAACCCACCGTGCTGGAGGCTGCCTCCAGCACCATGTGGGCGTTGGTGCCGGTCACGCCGTAGGAACACACGGCCGCCAACCGCACTGTCTCAGGCACCGGCCAAGGAGTCACCTCGGTAGGGACAAACAACCGAGACTCCTCATCGCGGGCGATAGACGGATTCCACTGCGCGAAGTTGGCGTTCGGCGGAACCTGGCCGCGCCGCAGGGCCTCGATCACCTTGATCACGCCGGCGATGCCCGATACCGGCTCGGAATGCCCGATGTTGGTCTTGACCGAACCCAGCGCACACCTTCCCCGGCCACGCCCGTAGACAGCGTGGATGGAGGAGTACTCAATCGGATCGCCTACCGCTGTGCCCGGCCCGTGAGCCTCGACCAGGCCCACGTCCCCCGGATCAACATCGGCCCGAACCACGGCCTCGGCGAACAAACGCTGTTGCATCTGCGCGGACGGCGCAGTCAACCGTGTTGCCTGCCCATCGTTGTTGACGGCACTCCCGCGGATCACCGCTAGAACCCGGTCACCGTCCCGGCGCGCATCAGCCAGCCGTTTGAGTACCAGTACCCCGGCCCCTTCCCCGCGCATATAGCCATCCGCACGGGCATCGAACGCGTAGCTGGCGCCCCGCAACGTCAGCAGCATGGGAGCCTCGTACAAGTGCGTCACCGGGGAGTGGATCAGCTGCACCGCCCCGGCCAGCGCCGTATCACACTCCTTCAATGTCAACGCCGCGCACGCGCTGTCCATCGCCACCAGGCCCGACGAGCAATTGGTGTTGATCACCATCACAGGGCCGCGCAGATCCATCGCGAAACCTATCCGGCCCGCCGCCCCAGCGCTGAAGTTCCTGAACAAATACAGTGGATTCGGCGCATCCTGCGGCGGGCGGGCGTCCCGGAACAGGTTGTCTAGCGCGTACGTGCCCATATATACCCCGGTACGGGTGCCGCGGATCCGCCCCATCGGGATACCGGCATGCTCCACCGCCTCCCAGGCCACCTCCATCAGCAGCCGGAACTGGGGATCCACCCAACGCTGCTCCACCGGGGCTACCGACAACGTTGCCGGATCCCACGCCCAGATGTCCTCATCGATGAAGCAGCCGCGCCCGGCCCGCACCGCATCATCAGGATCGTGGAAGGCCCCGATCGCCACAGCATCCCACCGGTCCATCGGCACCGGCCCCACCGTCACCCGCTGCTCGGCAACCAGCCGCCACAGCCGTGAGGGGGTGTCAGCCGCACCGGGAAACCGGCACCCGATACCAACCACCGCGATCCGAACGCCCTCAGAGGCGGACATCAGCTGCCTCCCCGGCCTGACTGCCCGAGCGAGGGGGCACGGAACGCTCCTGAGCCGGATCCGGCTCCGCCGATCGCTGCACGGGCCTGCAGCAGCAGGCCCGTCACCGGCTCCCAGCCATACTCCCCTGCGACCTGGTCGATCCGCCGCAGCATTGCCCGCCTCCATGCTCTCCCCCGTGTGCCCCGGGACCGGGGAACATCCACGCATACACCGACATGGGCCTTCACCCTTCTCTCGCCGCCGGACTTGCACCCGCTACCGTCAAGCAGGACGCCCGCAGATCAACAAGTGACACGAGGGAGGCCACCTACCCCGGTCCCGCGGAACCGAGGATTACCCCGGTGAGTGCTACGGGCGGCGGAGGATCTGGTCCGCAGGATCTCCAAGCGATAGTGGTGTTGAGGCTGGTGGCGCAGTCGCGTCGCCGTGCGGCAGCCCTCAACACCTCAAGGCTCCGGTCTTTCAGCCCCACTGCCGCGCGACCTGCTCCGAGGATCCCCGCCGGGCGCGGACGTGCAAACGGACGGCGCCTATTCGATAGGGAGCGCTGGGCGCATACGGCGCGTTCGCGCCGTACTGCATGTGCTGCTGCACTATGCCGAGCGCCCCCACACTCCATAAGCGCCGGATACGCGCCCCCTCACACCCAGCAGACACAGCAGCAGTAGTCTCATCGTCTGGCCTGGTCAGCGGCCTACTGAGGGGTGCCTGTGGGCATGGGTACGGCCACCGTAATCATGAATGTTTGTGACGACGTTTCAAGAAGCAGTGGCCGTGGAGGCCGCAATAGCCCAGGCTGCGTTGGTCCAGGTGTTCGGGTCGGCGATGCACGTGATCCCGGGCTGCTTCGCACGGTGTAGACACGTGCGACGGCGACGGAGATGATTACCGGGCTGCTCACCGAGGTGGACACGCGAAACTGCCGGACCCTGACTCAGACGCCGGAGCATCCAGGCCCGTGAGGTTCACCCTTGGCGGTGGGCACCGGGTCTCATGCGACGAGTGACAGCGTTGTCGGCGTACACGTGAACGTGGCTCTGGCGAGAGTTTCGTAGCCGGAGATCATCCCGATGCGGGGAGTCTCCTGGTCTGCGGGGTGGGCAGCCTTGAGTGTGTTCTATTGAACTGTCAAAGCCGTTACCGCACTTGGCCAGGTTACTGGTGTTCTCGGCTGATACTTCTGGTCCTGTCGTGGTGATCGAGGCTCGTACCCGCTCCCGTGTTCCAGCGGGATGCAGCGGGTGCGGTAGCCAGAGCGACTGGGCCCACAGCCGTTATGTCCGGCACCTCGCCGATGCGGCGCTTGGCAGCCGGCCGGTCCGGATCGACTTGTCCGTGCGCCGTCTGTACTGCGAGAACCCGTCCTGTCTGAAGGTGACCTTCGCCGAACAGGTCCCTGGGCTGACCGTCCGCTACCAGCGGCGAACGCCACTGCTGCAGCATTTAGTCGAGTCGGTTGGCGTGGTCCTGGTAGGCCGGGGCGGGCCCGGATGCTGCGCGTCATGAACGTCGGACTCTCGCGCTGCCCCGTACTCGCCCAGCTGATGCGGATACGGCTGGTTCAGATCGTGAGTCCATCCGGGCAAAGCGCGGGAGAACCACAGGGGTGTGTGCCATCAGGGCGCGGCCCGCGGGCACGCTATCATCCATCCTCATCCTGGCCGACCGCGCCCATGAAGGCGCCGGTGCCCCTCTCCGCACCATCACCGTAGTACCAGCGGTTCAACCGAGTACATGCCCGGCTTCGCCCTCTGGGCGAACGCGCCGCGATTCAATTCGGCCTGCGGATCATCGGGAGTTCCGAATCATAATGTCGACGAACGCCTGCATGAGTCGCAGCTCTGGCACCCATTCCTGGACGAAGAGCCATTGGCCGTTCGGATTGACCTCCAGGAATACGTGCTTGTCTTCGGGTGTCACGATGAAGTCGAAGGCCCCGAAGCGTAGGCCGAACTCGTCCAGTATAGCGAGACAAGCATGCGCAATAGAGTTGGGGAGTTTTCCCACTCTTGCCGAGGGACGCAAGTCGTGCCGCCGCCAGTCGTACCGGGTTAGATCGCTTTTCTGTGAGTCGATCTGGCAAGTGAAGATCTGATCCTCAAAGACAGTGACCCGCAACTCGTGTTTCTTCTCTACGAGTTCCTGGAACATGCAGGCACTCTGCCGCACGCTATCGACCTTCTTCATGTCTTCGTCGGTGAATGGTCGGACCAGCGGCACGCCGGGGAATTCTTCGTCAGGGGACAGTACCTCGCCAGGCATCAGGAGCGATCCTGTCATGGACTTGTAGACCATCCTTTGGGAGCACTCATCATAGAACTTGCATACTTCTTGAGGGTCGTTGGTGACAATAGACTTCGGTGACATAAGGCCGTGAGCGGCGCCCCTGGCCATTTGGATCATCTTGTTGCTAGCCTTGCGGATGTTTTGTGGGTCACTCATCCAGTAGATGTCAGGATTACTAATCAGCAGACGCCACAACCCTTGCAGGGCATAGTCGCTCTCTCGTCTGGCATAGCGCAAGTCGAGCTTGGGGAGCGAGTTCGAAGGGCGGGGGGCAGACGGCTTCCTCCACCACACGGCCTTGATCTCGTCCAGGTCAATCAGCCCATCCTCGGTGTGCAGTCTGTTTGACCATTTGCCCAGCCGGAACGCAGCATCGATCTGCGCGCGTTGAGGAATATCGTCGGGGTAGAAGAAGGATGATTCTCTGCCATTCCTGCGCAGGATCTCAGCCGCCGCGTATGCGGTCGTGTCCCACCTCGCCGTGACGATCAGGATCGTCGCGTTAGCCATGACGCCATCCCCGGATTCTTCGATTGAAGGGACTTGTTTATCTTGAATGGGCTTACTGCTCGCCGCCTCGCTTACGACGGAAGCCAGGTCTTCAGCTTCACTGGGTGAAGAGACTGCCTCGAAGCGGTGCTATGTTGAAGCTTCATGACACTAAGCCTCTTTCAACCTGCCCCGGGAGGTGATGGTGCCGAAACCAGCCTCGGCGGTGCATTGCATCGCCCCAGATCAGAAGCCTGACGACCCGACAGCTGCCGACGCCCTGAACTGTAGCTTCGGAGGATGAAGGAGGTTCACTGAGCTTCTTCAACTCGGCTACCGAACGGGTGACGAGGTCAGATCGAGTCCGGCTGACCGGAAGCTCGAACCCCGAGGACAGACCAATGTCAATCACAAGGGTCAGACCACTCGCAAGAAACCAAGCTGAAGAAGCTCGCTGACGCAGACTATAGGAAGGGAGCTGCTAGCGCCCCGAAACCCCACATGTGTCGCTGGAGGTCAGACTTTGAGCTTTCCATTTATATGCCTGGCGGGTGAGGTCACGTATCAATGGCGTGTAGTGCTCCTCAGATGTGAGGTCCGGGGAGATGCTTGACGGTTCCAGGTGATGGTTGACGTTCAGTAAGATGGCGATGAAAATGCAGGAGGCCGCCCTCGCGGGAGTGGGACTGTAACAACGGCTACTGACTTTTCGGGTGTGGTGTCGCGGGGGCTGACAGGTTGTGGTCGGCGCGGTATGCCCGAGCTATGAGGTATCCGCAGGGTGGTGGGCTGACCGACGAGCGGCGGCGGTTTTGCGGGGGGATCCGGATGACGGCGGCCGACATTGAGCCTTTTCCAACCTCATGTTGAGACGTGGTGAAGGGTGAGGAGGGCCTTCACAATGTCGGTGATCCGGTTGGTGCTGCAGCGGAGCTTGCGTAGCAGACACCAGCCCTTCAGGGGAGCCATGGCCTGCTCGCCGACGTAGCGGATCCTGGCGTGGATGCTGTTGTGCCGTCGCGTCCATCGCTTGAGGCGGCGTCCCCGGCAGGGGACTCGGATGTGCCTGTCGGCACCTTGGTACGCCTTGTCGGCCCAGCATTTCAGGTCCGCGGCGGCGAAAGCGTCGACGATGCCGTGGCGTCGCGCGGCCGTCAGGTCGTGGGTGGCTCCGGGCAGGGCCGGGGACGCCCAGAGCAGTCGGCCGAACGGGTCGGTGAGGACCTACACGTTCATGCCGTGCCGCTTGTGTTTCCCGGAGTAGTACGGGGTGTCGGCAGCGATCCGGTCAATCGGCAGCAGCGTGCCGTCCAGGATGACGAACGCCTTCTCCCGGATCGTATCCATCGTCTGGGCCAGTGACGGAGCGAGAGCGGCCAAGACCTCGATGGCCTCGCGTACGTGCCGGTAGACGGTCGCGAAGCTGATCCCGAACCCGGCGGCGAGCTGGGGGTGTCTCCGCACTGCAGGTGGGCCAAGGCGGGCAGGGCCTGACGACCGGCGGGCAGACGCCGCCACCGCGTACCGATCTCCCGCTGCCGGACGGTGAGCTGCTCGGTCAGGTGCCGCAGGGAACTGCTGGACAGATCGATCGAGGACGGGCAGACAAGCACGCGAAGCTCCTGGCGGATACGGGTAACCCTGGTCGAGAACCCGTCTACCAAGAGCTTCATTGTCACGTACAGCCCCCGCTCCCCCACAGCCCGGCATCACCGGCAGGTTGGACAAGGCTCAGGGTGTGCTCCAGAAAGCCGGGAGTTCGGTGACGGTGATGGTGGCCAGTTGGCCGGCCAGGGCCATGAAGGCGACGTACGAGAGCATGACGGTGTTGACGACTCCGATGACGGCCAGGATCGGTACCGCCTCGCCGAGCCGCCGTGGACACGGGGGTGCTGCTGGTTGGAGGAAGTGCGGTCCTCGGGTTCGCGACCAATAGTAGAAGCCCACGAGCCCGAGCATGAGTACGGTGAACCCGACCGTCTCGTAGAGGGGGAACTGGTGCCAGGTTCCGGGCCAGAGGGTGAGGCCGTCGATGCCTCGGCTCCACCGGACGAAGCCGAGAGCGAAAAACAGCGGGGCCTGCAGGTTGGTGGTGAGCGTGCAGGCGACGATGAAGATCAGGACGAAGCGTCGGGTGCTCATGCCGGGGTGCCGGCGCCGGAAGCGGATCAGGAGTTCGCCCAGGCCGATGCCCACGATGGTTCCGGCGAGCCAGCACAGGACGAGCGTGAGCGGCTGTGCAGTGATGTGGTGCTCGGGTGCACCGCCCCAGCCGGGGACGTAGGGACCCCAGGACGAAACAGGTCCGATGGTGTTGGCGTTGTACTCGGGGACAGGCCCGGCGATGTTGGCCAGCGGTTCCAGCCAGAGCGCGAGAAGGATTCCGAGGACCAGCCCCATCTACATCGTCAGATGACACTGTTGACACATCCGCCGGAGGAACAGGATGACGCCGGGGATCAGAATGACCGTGTACAGGCTGCAGACGATCAGCTGGGTGATGACCGGGAATCGTCCTCGGTATGAACTGATTGGGGCCAGGATGTAGCCTTCGTCCTGGAGCCATCGGGCGTAAACGCACGCCTGGGCCAGGAGCGCTACCGCTCCGAGTCCGGCCAGAGGAAACGAGGCAGCAGGAACCGGGGGTGCCCGCACGGGGCTTTGTGGGGGTGTCCTCTTCTTGGGTGGTGCTGGTAGCGGTCATGGTCGTCTCACTCGCGGGAGCGCAACTGGGACAGGGTGGTGCGGATCAGGGTGGGGGGCTATTAGGGATGCCGGTGAGCGGAGAAGGTGCAGGACCTCCCGGAGGGCTTGCTGAGTCTTCTGATCGTGGGTGGCGCTGGACATCACGTGGTCGATGTAGCGGCCGACAGCGCGGTGGAAGGGGGTGGGGTGTGGCCCGCGGATTCCTGGCCATCTTAGGTCCGGGGTCGTGGCCAGGAGCCAGGCCCAGTCGTTCACCCTGGCGAGCGCACGGTGGAAGCGCGTGGCGAGGTTTGCGCTGTTGCCGGCGATTGCTCGGTAGTGCCCGAGCAGTGTCGCGGCCGCTGCGGCGGTGCTCATGCCCTGGGCGTAGACAGGGTTGAAACTGCAGATGGCGTCGCCGACCCGGACGAAGTTGGCGGGCTGCGCGGCGGCGCGTTCGACGTATCGGCGACGGCTGCTGGTGGAGCCGCTGACTTGCACCGGGCTGATCGGTGTGGCATCGGCGATGACCGGGCTGGCGAGGCTGCGGGCGAAGGGGAGGAAGCCATCCGCGTCGCGGCCGGGCCGGTCGGCCCCGATGCCGATCAGGGTGACGAGCCAGCGCTCGCCTTCGATGGGCATCAGCATGGCGCCGCGGGGCCGGTGCGGTGCGCCGGGCTGGATGTAGCAGGCCTTCCAGTCGGCGCGGTGTCCAGCGGGGATCTGGAAGCAGCGGCTGGCATAACCCAGTCGAGCATCGGCCACCGCCTCGGGTGCGGCGGGGTATTCGAGCTCACGCAGCCAGTGGTCGGCGGGCGAGCCGCGTCCGGTGGCGTCGACGACTAGATCAGCGAATCCGGGCAGCAGGCGCTCGATCTCCTGCTGCCCCCGGCTCACAAGCCCGTGGACGTGCGCCGCTTGTGGCACCCCTGGCCGCCCCTGTGGGCCGGCCGGCAGCTTGTCCCGCTCGACCACGATCACCTCGTCGCCTTGGTCGGCGAGCGCCTGGGCGGCAAGCAGGCCGGCGATGCTGCCGCCCAGCACCACGGCTCGCATTACGCCCCCTCGTTTGGCTGCTGTGGTCCCACCTGCTCCAGGAGTATGTCGGCCAGGGCCGCGGGGCTGGGTTTGGTCCAGATCACTCCGGGTTTGATCTCGACGTGCATGACGTTTGGAGGCGTTGCTGGAGCTGAACGGGGCCAAGGGAGTCGAGCCCCAGCAAGACCAGGCTCGTGTGCGCTCCGATGTGGCGGGTCGTGCCTCCAAGGAGCCCTCGGACTTGGGTGATGATGACGTCTTGGAAGACCTGACGGCGTTCGGCAGTGCTGGCGGCGGCAAGTACCTCGTCACGCACGATGGACGTGTCGTCCGCAGCTGCGGGGGTCCCGGACACCAGGTCGGTCAGAAGGGTGGAGTGGCGCAGGGCCGGGTCCGGCGCGGTCCATAGCGTGGCGTCGATCGTGGAGTAGGCGATGTGGTGGTGGCCTTCGACGAGGATACGTTCGAGGGCGTCCATGCCATCGTGTGGGTTGATCATGACGAAGCCGCGTTGGGCGAGGTGTTGGCCGCGGCCGACCTGGGACCAGGCGCCCCAGTGGATGCTGGTGGCGGGCAGACCCTCGGCGGTAGGTGACCAGGGCGTCGAGGTAGGCATTGGCGGCGGCGTAGGCGCCCTGGCCGGGTGAGCCGAGCAGGGAGGCGACCGAGGAGTAGGAGACGAAGAAGTCGAGCTCCGCATCGAAGTAGCCTGGTGCAGGACCGAGGCCCCTTGCGCTTTACCGCGCCAGACTCGCTCCAGTAGTACCAGGGCCGAGATTGCCCAAGGTAGCGTCTTCGACGACGCCCGCCGCGTGCACGATGCCGCGCAGCACGCCCCCGTCCTCAGCTGCCACGGTCAGGGCATGCCGGACGGTGGCGGGGTCGGCGATATCGCCGTGCACGACCAGGATATCTGTGCCAGTTGCGGTGCGCACGTCTTCCAGTTCCCGGACTGTGGTTTCGGAGGAGGCACTGCGGCCGCAGAGGACGATGCGGCGGGCACCGCGCTCGGCGAGGCGGCTCACGGTCACCAGGCCCAAGCCGCCCAGGCCGCCGGTGACCAGGTAGGCCCCATCGCGCCGGACCATGGTCGGCAGGCCGGCTGTGCCGGGGGTGGGGCCGGGGTCCCTGGTGGACGCGGGCGATGCTGCGTACCCCGCTCCTCCAGGCGATCTCGGTGATCGGCTGGTCGTCGGTGAGCAGGTCGGCCAGGACCGCCTCCAGCGGGGTGTCGCCGGAGAGTTCCATGCTGCTGGGTAAGAGTTCGGGGTACTCGAAGGCAGCGGACCTGAGCAGTCCGCGTGCCCCGGTGACGGCCAGGTGCTGAAGCACCGTCAAGGTGCTGCGCACGGTGCCCAGGGCAGCCCGCGGGGGGTCGGCGGTGGCGTCGTCCCCGTTGAAGATGAGCAGGAGGTGGGTGCGGGGCGGTTCCGCCTCGTCGTCCAGGGCCTCGGCGAGCAGGCGGGTGTCCAGAGTCTGTGCGGGCGGGGTGGGTTAGCAGGCTGCCTGCTGAGTGCTTGCCGAGCATGACACTCAAGCGGCGTCCCCAGTGTGTCTCCTCGGGGGCCACGACCAGCCACTGCTGATTGCTTGACTGCTGGAGGGGCGGCTGGGGTCCGGGTACCCAGGCGAGGTGGGCAAGCCGGTCGACGTAGCGTTGTTCGGGCGGGGTGATGTTGGTCAGGTTCAGCCCTCTGAGTTCGGCGACGACCATGCCTTCGGCGGTGGCGCGCTGTCCGGAGGCCGTGCAGGCCAGGTCGTCGGCCTGGTGCAGCTCATTGGAGGCCAGCCGTGCATGCGCGGTCGGCCCGTAGACGCGGATCTCGTCGCAGCCGGCGACCACGACCGGCCCGGGGCTGGTGGCACAGTAGCCGAGCCAGGCAGCCACCACGGTCTGCACCACCTCGTCGGCCAGGGCGGGGTGCAGTGCCATCGTCCAGGCCGAAACGCGGGCGCGGACGTCGATGCGCAGTGAGGCGACAACGCGGTTGCGGTTGGGGTGTACCTGGATGCGGTCGATGGCGGTGAAGGCCGGGCCGTGGAAGATGTTGTGACGTGCGCGGAAGTGCCAGTACAGATAGGCCGGTTCACTGTCACTCCACTCGGGGGTGGCGAGCGAGGAGGGGGCGATCCGTGGCGGGAGGGGCACGGCCAGGGGGTGCACGGGGGCGTGGGCATGGACGAGGTTGCCGTCGTCGGTGTGGGTGAGCACCTCGGCGCGTGCGCCGTCCCCGTCGTGGACGAGGCGGGTGGTGACCAGGGGCTCCGGGTCAAGGATCAGCGGGGACCCGATACTGAGGCCGGTCAGGGCGACCTGACCGGAGGCGAAGTCCTGGGCGCCGGCGGCGAGCAGCATCTCGGCGAAGCCGGTTCCCGGCAGCACCGGCACTCCGGCGACCTGGTGGTCGCCGAGCCAGGGAAGGCGGCGGGGGCTGCTGGGCGTCTGCCAAAGATGGCGTGCGGGATGCTCGGGGTCGTGGACTTGGCCGCCGAGCAGCGGGTGCTGGGTAGCGCCGACCAGGTGCGGGGCGACGAGGGTGTACGGCGTCTGGTCGCCGCCGTGGCGGGTGCGGTGCCATGAGGTACCCGGGACGTCGGTCAGCTGCTCGTCCTTGTGGTGAGCGGCGAAGTCGATGCTGTCGTATCCGGAGCAATGCACCTGGGCCAGGTGGAACAAGAACGCCTCCTGGTCATCTGTGCCCTCGCGCAGGGTGCCGACTCGACGGCGTCGCTGACACCCGCTGCGTGGGCGGTGTCCAGGATGGGGCGGGTCGCGAGCGGGTGTGCGGTGCACTCGATGCACAGCCGGTGACCGGCGTCCAGGGCGGCCGCGACGGCGGTGTGGAAGCGGACGGTGCCCCGCTGGTTGCGAACCCAGTAGGCCGCATCCAGCAGCCCCGGGTCGCACGGGTCCTCGCTGACCGTGGAGAACAACCGGCCGTTCGGTTCCTTCGGCGACACGTGGAGCACACGGTGCAGCTCGTCCAGGACAGGATCGACCTGGGGAGAGTGGGAAGCGACGTCGACGTCGATCATCCGGGCCACTACCCCGGCAGCGTTCCACGCCTCAACCAGGGCGGCTACCTGCCTGGTATCACCGGAGATCACCGTGGAATGCGGGGAGGTGAGCACCGCCAGGGAGACACCGTCGGCGCCCGCGTCCCTGATCGCGGCCTGGGCGTGGTCGGCGCCCAGCATGACCGAGGCCATCGCACCGCCGGAGATCGTAGCCAGCAGCGCGGAGCGGCGGCAGATGACCTTCGCGCCGTCAGCCGAGCTCAGCACACCGGCGACGACGGCCGCTGCGACCTCGCCGAGCGACTGCCCAATCACCGCACCCGGTGTGACGCCCCAGGAGCGCTACAGCGCGGCCAGTGCGACCTGGATGCCGAACAGAGTCGGCTGGATGCGGTCGATACCGGTCAGCTGTGCGGGATCAGCGATGACCTGCCGCAGAGAGAATCCGCTCTCCTCATGAATGAGCGGATCCAGCTCGTCGAGGGCCGCGGCGAACACCGGCTCCTGCCTCAGCAGCTGCCGGCACATACCGGGCCGCTGGGATCCCTGCCCGGTGAACACGAACACGGGGCCCGCATGCCCCGGCGGCAGCACCGGTACCCCGCTGACCGTCCCCTCCGCCTCCCGGCCATCGGCGACGGCCCGTGCACGCACGGTGAGCTCAGGGCGGCCACGGGCAATGATCCCCAGGCGATGGTCCCCGTGCCGACGGCGCACCGCGAGCGTGTGCGCCCCATCGGCCAGAGTCGTGTCCGCCCCCGCGCCCTGGACCCAGGCCGCCAGCCGGGAGGCTGCCGTCGTCAGGCCCTGCGGAGTGGCGCCGGACAGCCAGAACACCCGGGCCTTGCCCTGTGGCGCCTGAACACGCCGGGTGCGGGCTTTACGGGCGGGCAGGGTCGAGGCCAGCACCACGTGGGCGTCGGTGCCGGTCACCCTCTAGTGCTGCTCCGCGGAAGTTCGTGGAGGGGTGTTGATCACGCCGCCTTGAGCGGGGTGCCCTCGTAGGTCCACCGGTAGGGCCTCGCGGTTTCGTTGTGACCGATCGTGTATGCCTCCAACTTCTCGATCAGGTCGTCGCGGCTGGCGAAGTCGCCTTGTCGCAGGACCCGGCGGGTCAGGGCGGAGAAGAACAGCTCGACCTGGTTGAGCCAGGAGGCGTGCGGTGGGGTCCAGCGCACGCGCCAGCGCGGGTGGGCGGCCAGCCAGGTCGTGGTGTGTCTGGCAGTGTGCGAGGAGCCGTTGTCGAGAACGACGTGGATCTCCCTGCTGGGGGCGATCACCCGGTCGAGTCGCTCCAGGAAGGCGGTGAAGGTCGCCGCGTCGTTGCGGGTGATCACCTCAGTAAGCACCTCACCCGTGTGGACGTCGAGGGCTGCGACGAGGGAGACGGTGCCGTGGCGCCGGTACTCGAACTCTCGCCGGGCCGGCTCGCCGGGCCGCGCGGGACGGCCCGGATGGCGGCGCGAGCGGGCGGCGATCGCGGTCTTCTCGTCAATCGAGAGCACCACTGCCCCCTCGGGCGGATCGAGGTAGAGAGCACATGCCTCGGAAGCCCGCTGCCAGAAGCCGGGGTTGTCCCGGCGGGTGAGCCCGCTGCGGACCTTGTGTGGCTTGAGGTCCAGGTCTGCCAGTATCCGGCCGACCTGGGAGGCGGAGACCGGTGCGAAACAGGTGCCGGACACCTGCTCGGCGATGGCCCGGTGCGACCAGGTCGCCTCCGGACGCGGCGGCGCGCTGGCCGCGGTGGCCACGATCGCCACGCGCACCTCGGGCCCGTAGGCCTTCGGCCGTCCCGACCGTTCGGCGTCCCGCAGGCCGTCAACGCCTCGGGCGGCGAACCGGCCGCGCCACTTGCGCACCGTGTTCACGCTGACGTCCAACTCGCGGGCGATCGCGCCGTTGGCGAGGCCGTCCGCCGCTGCGAGCACGATCCGGGCTCGCAGCACTGCCCGCACCTCGGACTTCGCCGACGCCACCGTCCTCATCAACCGTTCGCGGACCTGCGCCTCCAGCGCCACCACGACCGCCGTCCCCGCCCGTTGATCACCACGCACGGCCAACGATCATGGCGGGCCCGGCACCCGGCGATGGGCCCGTGCCGAAGAGCCCACCGGATCGATGTAGCACCGCCGGCGCCTGGACCGCCACGCTCGCGAGTGCTGGCCGCACGTGGACGCCATCACGGTCCGTTTCCGCGCCGGATTCGCCTACGTGGCAGTCGAATTGCCCGGTGAGGCGATCCTCCCGCTGTGCCGCCTGCGCTTCACCGGCGTGCTGCACACCTGGGGCTTTACGCTCTACCTGGCCGACAGCGACAGTTAGCGGGGCAACATCCTGCCCCGCGGACTGCCTCGCGGGCTCCTCAGAAGAAGCCCTCGCCTGCGCAGTTCTCCCGGGCGTCGCCGAGTGTGGTGTGACGGTGCACTGCATCGGGTGACCTGGGCTTCTTCTCCGCATCTCTGGGGCTGTCGTGTCGTGATCGTTGCGGCACGTTGCAGATGAGCTCGGAGGAGATCCTTGCGGGCCTTTCGTGTGAGGCTGCCGTCCGGCGTCCGGTACTGGACGGTGGTGGACGAGGACTTCGTGGCGGGGCCCGAGGCGGACGCGTTCTTGCGGCATGTGCGGTTCGGCCGGGATCAGGTGGAGCTGACGACGCGTACGTACGCCGGGCACGTCGCCTTGTGCCTGCGGTGGTGCGGGCAGACGGGCCGGGACTGGCAGGTCGCGGCGGAGGAGCTGGGCCTCATCGTGGTCGGTCGTGGAGCGCGCGAGGAGATGAGGCAGGGCGTGGGCATTGGGCCGGGGGTGTAAGTGGCATGGTCGTGCGCCCCTCATATGCGTTTGCGCGCCCGCTGAATGGCCCAGGGCGGATCGATGTTCGCAGCGCGGGAGGGGTGATGATCGACGAATGAGTCTGGTCGCCTCGGCAGTCCCGGCCCTGTTCGGCATCGCCGACCGCGCTGACTTCGGCTGCATCCGACCGACCCTGGCTGCCGGACCCTGCGGGTGGCCGACGCGATCCACGAGGAGGAACCTCATGCCCAAGGTCACTTACTGGAATCTGGCACCGCTTCCGAAAGACATGGGGCAGCCTTACGGTGATGTCGGGACCGGTGACATCCCGGGCCACAGGGGCCTGGAGATGACGTACCACCACGTCGTGTCCAAACACGACCTGCGCCAACTATGGGTCGACACCCTGGACAACGCGCAGACCGGCGCGGCCAGAGCGTACCTCCAGTACCTGGAATCCCACGCCGCGGCCTACAAGGCGATGATCGACCCGCCGGGATCGATCAATCCCCAGGACGTTCCGAAGGTCGTCGGCCTGGTCAAGGGACTGCGCCGGGGCATCATCGCCCACGCGGCCGACGCCGGTCGTCATGACGGATTGACGACTTCTGGCGGTTCTACATCTGGCTGCCCGGCAACCTCTTCAAGGGCCCACGCGAGCGCAAGGACGAGCCCGGCGACGCCATGGACCCGGGGGCCAAAGTCATCCTCAGGGCCCCGCAGCACACCCTCCTCAGCGACCTCCACGCAAGGACCACGCCTTGCATCGGTCGCCGGCCGATGCGGCTGTCGCCAAGGCCGCGTGGGACGGGATGCGGAAGATGGCCTCGGGGTTCAGGATCCCCAGGCACTTCAACGCCAAGAACTGGGAGTGGAACGCCGTGAAGGGTGGACCCGTCGTCCGGTACCCGCGGCAGAAGCAGGCCGAGCCCCAAGACGCCGCACCCGCGCACGCGTGAGACACCCCGGCGCTGGGATCCGCCGTAGCGCGGCCCGAACGGCCGCCACAGACGGCCCGCGCACGATACAGCCCGGCTCGCCCACTGGAAACACCGGGCGTCCGAATGCCATGCCCCGTACGGATCGATCCGGTCCACCCGCCCTTCGGGCGGACCGCGGCCCTGTGGGGCCACGACGCCGGAAGCGACCCGAACCCGACGACAAGTGGAGGCGACAGTGACCGTTGACGAGACCCGCGACACCAAGGATCGACGATGCCCGACTCCGGCCTGGGCAGTGGACCGCGGTGACGGCACCTGGGGGGTGCACTGGGAGGTACCCGGAGCCACACGGTACGCGGTCTACCGCGCCGCCGAGACCCTGACAGCCGGCGGTGACGGCAACACGCCCACCGCCACCGCCGAGGCGGCTGGCGCGGACGAACTCGCGTTCAGCCCCCAGCAGCCGCCCGCGCCGGACGAGTACGTGGTCGCGGCGTTTCTGGACGGCACCCCGACACCCATCGAGGTGGCCGGGCTGGGCGTGGGGGACCCCGACACCAAGGCCGACATCGACGCCCGGCTGCGGACCTGGGCCAAGTGGGGGGACCTGGTACCGCCCCAGCCGACGAAGACGGAGAAGGTGGGCGACCCCAGGGTCGAGCCGATCAACGGACGCCAACGCACCACGCAGAAGTGGACCGTCGCCCGCACCCCAAGCCAGGTGGCGGCGGTGGACGCGGACTCCGACCCGTACTGCTTCCCCGGCTCGATCGTCCAGTCTGCCCCCCTGCTCAAGAACGGCACCCTGGTGCCGGTCGGGATCGACACCGAGGACCGGGCGGAACTGGGCATCTCCATCACCCGCCTGGAAGGGAAGGAGACCGCGTCCCCGCCGACCCTGAGCAACGTCAACGAGGCGCTCAGCACGATCATCGGCGAGAAGATCTGCCCCTCCACCAACCCCTACTTCACCAAGACCGAGGCATACACCGGGCAGGAAGCCGCACTGCAACTGGGAGTCTCCGCCCGATATGGCGGATTCGGCGCAAAGCTGGACGCAGCGATCGAACGCAAGGAGTACCACAACACGGTGGTGGTCTACCTGCGCCAGCACGGCTTCACCGCGCAATGCGACATGGAACCCCCGGGGTCGTTCTTCGGCGACAGCTTCACCGAGACCAAGCTCCAGGCCCTGGTCGACCGCGGCGTCATGACCTCGAAGAACCCGCCGCTGGTCGTCTCAGAGGTCCACTACGGACGCATCGTGATCTTCACCCTGACGTCCTCCAGCAGCGAGACCGAGATCAACGCCGCCCTCCAGGCCAGCTTCAGCGGCTTTGGCTCCGAGATCTCCACGGAACTCAAGACGCGCTACAAGAACGTCTTCAACCAGTCCAAGATGACCATCATCGGCAAAGGCGTCCCCGAAGAGGTCCTCCAGGCACTGGTCAGCGGCGACTACAAGAACATCTTCCCCACCGAACAGACCTACCGCAGCTACGTTCCCCTCGGCTACACCGTCCGCACCCTCAACGGCGAAGACGCCCGACTCAGCGAGTCCACGACCTACGACGCCGTCTCCTGGGACGGCATGCAACGAGCGGTCACCCTCACCCTGGACCAATTCGCCGGCGGCATCGGCATCGGCGGCGGCACCGACAACTTCTGGGTCACGCTCGACGGGAAGGACCACCACGTCACGGTGGGCAAGCCGGCCGTCGCGAAACGGATCTTCGCCAGCGACGGAACCGGCGAACCGTTCCGCGTGACCCGGTACGCCGTCGGCGACAACGGCGCCTGGCGTGAATTCCCGAAGGGACCGATCTCCTACTCCCCGAAGGATCGGGGCTGGTTCTCCGACAACGGCACACTGGCGTTCAGATCGATGGCCTTCCCTCTCTCAATGGGGTTCGGCTACACCGCCTCCTGGGCGTAGCGGCCGAGGACCGGACCACTACGGCCAAGGCGCTGTGCCTGCCTCGCGACACGCCGTCGGTCACGGCTCAGGAACCCCCGGACGGCCCCCGGGCGCGGGGCAGGCACGGCGGGCCGATCGCCTCCGCTGCCTGCACCCACTACCCTCATCCCGACCACTTCTGAACTGCGTGAACTCGAACCGCACACTCGCAGCGCCCCGGAGAAACGCCGGAGACCTCTATCTCAGCGGATCGGCCATCTGATCAACCCCCCTCCACGAACTTCCGCGGAGCAGCACTAG